>DATFMW010000427.1:0-2759 GCA_035266765.1 Gaiellaceae bacterium
CCCGTGCGCCCGCCGCAGCCTGATCAGCCGAGAAGCGCGGCGATCGCGTCCCGCTCGGCGGCGTCGAGCGGTAGCTGGAGCGCGGCGAGCGCGGGCTCCAGGTGCTCGGGCCGGCGCGGGCCGACGACGACCGCGGTGAGCCGCGGCTCGGCGAGCAGCCACGCGAGCGCGAGCGCGGCCATCGTCGCGCCCCGCTCCTGCGCGGCGGCCGCCAGCGCGTCGAGCGCCGCGTAGACGCGCTCGTCCTCGAGATGGCGGTACGGCTCCGGCCGCTGCGTCATCCGCGAGCCGGCGGGCAGCGGCTCGCCGCGCCGGTACTTGCCGGTGAGCCAGCCGCCGGCGAGCGGGCTGAACGGCGTGAAGCCGAGGCCGTGCTCGAAGCAGAGCGGCAGCACCTCGCGCTCCGCCTCACGGTCGAGGAGCGAGTACGAGTTCTGCACCCAGCCGAACGAGCCCGCGGCCAGCGCCTCGCGCAGCTGCCTGCCGTCGACGTTCGAGAGGCCGTAGGCGCCGATCTTCCCGGCGGCGACGAGTTCGTCGAGCGCGCCGGCGGTCTCCGCGACCGGCACGTCGGGATCCCACTCGTGCGCGAGGAACATGTCGACCCGCTCGACGCCGAGCCGCTGCAGGCTCGACTCGACCTGCCGCCGCACGCGGGCGGGGGCGAGCCCGTGGTCGGCGCCCTCGTCCATCGGGTTGAACGTCTTCGTCGAGAGGACGATCCCCTCGCGCACGTCGGGGCCTTTCGTGCGCAGCCAGTCGCCGATGAACGTCTCGCTGCGTCCGCCGCCGTACGCGTCGGCGGTGTCGAGGGTCGTGATCCCCGCCTCCCAGGCAGCGTCGAGGAGCGCAAACGCCTGCTCGCGCGTCTCGGCCTTGCCGAAGAACGCGGGCGACGAGCCGATGCCGCCGAAGTTGCCGCAGCCGAGGATCACGCGAGTGACGCGCACGCCCGTGCTGCCGAGGTAGGCTCGCTCCATGAGTGCGAAGGTACTGGACGTCGCTGCCATCCGCAGCCGCTTCTCGTCGCTCGCCGGTGGATTCGCGTTCCTCGACGCGCCCGGCGGCTCGCAGGTGCCCGACGAGGTCGGCGACGCGATCGCGCGCGCACTCCGCGAGGCGAGCGGGAACCTCGGCGCGCCGTATGCGACCGGCGACCGGATCGAGGAGATCCTGGTGGGGGCCCGCGAGGACGCGGGGCGCTTCCTCGGCTGCTCGGCCGACGACGTGATCTTCGGACCGAACATGACGTCGCTCGACTTCATGCTCTCGCGGACGGCGTCGCGCGACTGGCGCAAGGGCGACCGGATCCTCGTCTCCCGCCTCGACCACGACGGCGGCGTCGCGCCGTGGGTGGAGGTTGCGGCCGACCGCGGCTTCGAGGTCGACTGGATCGACGTGACCGAGGATCTCCGGCTCGACCTCGACGACCTCGAGCGCAAGCTCGACGACCGGGTGCGCGTCGTCGCGTGTGTGGCGGCGTCGAACGCGATCGGGTCGATCACGGACGTGACGCGCGCGGCCGAGCTCGCACGCGAGGCGGGCGCGCTCTCGTGGGTGGACGCCGTCCACTACGCGGCGCACGAGCCGCTCGACGTGGCCGAGATCGGCTGCGACGTCCTGCTCTGCTCCCCGTACAAGTTCTGCGGGCCGCATCTCGGGCTCGCGTACGGCCGCCACGAGCTGCTCGAGTCGTGGCGCGCGTACAAGGCACGCCCGGCGGGGACGACGCCGGTCGGCCGCAAGTTCGAGACCGGCACGGCCCCGTACGAGCTGCTCGCCGGCTTCAGCGCCACGATCGCCTACCTCGACTCGCTCGGCGGGCTCGAGGTGCTGGGCGCGTACGAGCGCGAGCTCGGGCAGCGCTTCCTCGACGCGCTCCCCGACTCGGTGACGGTGTACGGACTCCAGACGATGGAGGGACGCGTGCCGACGTTCCTGATCAACGTCGACGGCATCGAGGCGGCCGAGGTCGCGACGACGATGGCGGCGCGCGGCTACGGCGTCTGGGCGCATGACAGCTGGTACTCGCTCGGCCTGCGCGAGAAGCTCCCGTACCCGCGCGACGCGGTCCGGGTCGGCTTCATCCACTACAACACCACCGCCGAGATCGACGGCTTCGTCGCCGAGCTGAGCTCGCTCGCCTGAGCGAGCCGCGAGCGGCTCGCCCAGCCGAGCTGGCGTCGCTGGCCGACCTGGCCTCCTAGGTCGTGCCCGACCGCGCTCGGGCACGGCTCGCCTCCGCAGCGAATCCGCGCAGCCGCCCCGAACCGGACGCCGTTCCCGAGCAGGAAAGCGAAGCGGCGACACGGCCGCCGTCTCCTGGCGGCCGCCGCGCCGCGAAGCGGTGCGAAGGGAACAGAACGAGCGGGGCGGGCCGCTTCCGCGGCCCGCCCCGCTCGTTCAGGGTGCAGTCGAACTGCTGGTCTGGGTGACAGGCGGCAGGTTGACGACCTTCACCACGGGCGGGAGCGTCACGACCCTCGGTGCCGGGGGCGGCGAAGCAGGTGCCGCGGCCGGCGCGGGAGCGGACGCCGGAGCCGCGGCGGCGGGAGCGGAGGCCGAACGGGCCGGCGCCGCCGCATGGGTCGTCGCTGCGGGCGCCGAGTACGACGCCTGCCTCGCCGCCACGGCGGCCGCGGCCGCCTGCTGTGCCGCGATCCGGCGTTCCGCCTCCTGGGCCAGGGCGACGAGGCGCGCGTGGTGGGCCTTCGCCGACGCGATCGCCTTCTGGCGCGCGCGCAGCTTCCGCTCGTACA
>DATFMW010000428.1:0-2283 GCA_035266765.1 Gaiellaceae bacterium
ACATCGACCCGGTGCAGCGGATCGTGGCTCCGATCGGCGACCACGTGCCGCTCGTCAGCTTCAACACGCTCTGGGAGACCGGCACCCGGTATGCGAACAACGTCGCTGCGATGCCGTCGCTCCACGCGGCGTACACGCTGCTGATCTCGCTCTTCCTCGTGCGCCGGCTGCGCAGCCGCTGGAAGCACCTGCTCTGGCTCTACCCGCCGGCGATGGCGTTCGTGCTCGTCTACACGGGCGAGCACTACGTTGCCGACATCGTGGCCGGCTGGATCTACTGCGTCGCCGTGTACGCGGCGATCGAGTGGGCGGCCGCGCGGTGGGAGCAGCGGCAGCGACGTGCCCCGCGGGCCGAGGCCGACGTCCGGCCGGTCCGCGGCTGAGCCGACGGACGAGTCGATGAAAGTCGAGCCCGCCGGGGCATTCGACCATCGTCGGAAGGTCAGACGGTCTCGAGCTCGCGGTGGAGCGACCCGCTGGCGAAGCGGTCGAGGGAGAGCTCGGTGAGCGCCCGGTCGGGCGAGCCGCCGAGAACGGCGGCGGCGACGCGGCGGCCGACGGCGGGGGCGAGCATGAAGCCGTGCCCACTGAAGCCGGCGGCGAGGTGCAGGCCGGGGAGACCGTCCACGGGGCCGAGGATCGGGTGGTTGTCGGGGGTGACGTCGTAGAAGCCGGTCACGAGCAGCGGGAGGGAGACGTAGCCGAGGATCGGCACGAGCTCGTCGACCACCTTCCGCACATGCGCCCGCCAACGAGCGCGTCCCTCCTCCGCGTCGCCGACGGCCGAGAGGTCGCTCGCGAGCACCCGGCCGTCCGCCAGCTGCTTCGCAGCGAAATGACGCTCTGCCGAGACGACGAGCGGCTCGAGGATCCGCTGCGCGACCGGCTCGCTGTAGAAGAGGTGGCGCGCGTCACGCCGGATTGGCAGCTCGACACCGAGCGGCTCGACGAGGGCGGGCGCGTCGTAGCCGGCGGCGACCACGACGGCCTCCGCCCGGATGGATGTCCCGTCGGCGAGCGCGAGCCGCCAGCCCTCGCCGTCGCGGGCGAGCGCGGCTACCTCGGCGATCTGAAGCCGTGCCCCCCGCGCCTGCGCGGCCTGCGCGAATGCCTCGACCACCGACTGCGGCCGGTCGAAGTAGCCGTCCTCTGCGCACCACGATGCGCCCACGACCCCGGACGGATCGAGCCCGGGGACGAGCTCGGCGGCCTCCTCGGGCCCGACGAGCCGCGAGGGGACGCCGACCTCGTTCTGGAGGGCGACGCTCCGCTCGAGCTGCCGGAGCCGCTCCTCGCCGTGCGCGACGAAGAGGTAGCCGCACTCGTCGAAGCGGAGCGGAAGCCCGACGTCGAGGCGCGCCGCGAGGTCGCGATAGAACGCGAGCGCCTCGCGGGCCAGCTCGCAGCTCAGACGGGCGCTCCACTGCTGACGCACGCCGCCGGGCTGAACGCCCGATGCCTCGGCGGCGATCCCGACCCTCTCCAGCACGAGCGGAGCAGCGCCCGCCTCGGCGAGATGGAACGCGACCGAAAGGCCGGTGACGCCCGCGCCGATCACGACGACATCGGTTGCCGGTGGGCCGCCGCCCTTCGTCGCCGTCACCGGCGCACGCTCACGCACCGGAGGAGACGTGTTCCGTGCTGCCATGATTTCCCGCTTCCATCATTCTGCACGAAAAACAGTTTATGGTTGTTGCCCGACCGCCTGTCAAGCGACGTCGACCGTTCATGAAGACGAGCCCCACCGAAACGACAGCGCCGTCCACGCTCGGGGCCCGGCTGCGCGAGGTGCGGAAGGCGCGGAGGCTCTCGCTCGCCACGGTGGCAGAGGCGACGGGAATCTCCGCCTCCTTCCTCTCGCTCGTCGAGAACGAGGGGAGCGACATCACGATCGGCCGACTCGTCCGCCTGATCGAGTTCTACGCGATCTCGATCACCGATCTCGTACCCGGACGGACGGCGGCCGGCTACCCGGAGATCGTGACGCCGGCGGAGCGGCAGTACGTCCACTCGCCGGCGGAGGGGATCGACGTCTACCTCCTCACCGCCGACACGCGGCACCGGATGATGCCGCATGAGGTCGCGTTCAAGCCGGGAGCGAAGCTCGCCGAGCACGGACGGCACCCCGGCGAGGAGTGGGTGCTCGTGCTCGAGGGCGAGCTCCTGCTCGAGCTCGAGGGCGCGCAACCGCACCTCCTCCGGACGGGCGACACGGCGTATTACCCCGGCGAACGTCCCCACCTGTTCTCGAACGCAAGCACGACGCAGCCCCTCCGGCTGGTT
>DATFMW010000429.1:0-6070 GCA_035266765.1 Gaiellaceae bacterium
CAGCGCCGAGAACGCATGCACATGCATCCCCGGCACCGCCTCCTTGATCACCCGCACCACCGACTCGTAGTACTCCCCCGTGAAACCCGGATGGATGCCACCCTGCAGACAGACCTCGGTCGCGCCGCGCTCCCACGCCTCGACGACACGGCGGACGATCTCCTCGTGCGGGACGAGGTAGGCGGGGCCGCGCAGGTTCGCCGCCAGCTTCCCCTTCGAAAACGCGCAGAAACCGCAGCGGAAATAGCAGACGTTCGTGTACTGGATATTCCGGGTCACGACATAGCTGACCTCGTCGCCACAGACCTCCCGCCGCAGCCGGTCGGCCGCCGCGAAGACACGCTCGCGCTCGGCGCCACGCGTCTCGAACAAACGCACGATCGCGTCCTCGTCCAACTCGTCACGCGAGTCGAGCGGCAACACGCCACGGCGCGGCACGAACGGCACCTCGACCGGATCGCCCGGCGCCCAACCGTCCTCGCGCGCGAGCCCGAGCGAGTCGGCGAGCCGCAACACGCCCGGCAGCACCGCCTCGTCGAGCCACACGGGCCCAAGCCACCCCGGATAGACCGGCAGACGCGGCGCAAGCTCGAAACCGCGGCTCCGGGTCGCCTCGCGCAAGCGCTCGAGCTCCGGCCACGGCGCCTCCGGATTGACGTGGTCGATCGTGACCGGCGAGACCCCACCCCAGTCGTCAATCCCCGCATCCAGCAACACCGCGAAGTCCTCGGTCAAGTTCGGCGGCACCTGCAGGTGCACCTCAGGCGGCAACAACAACCGGGCCGCCGCGATCGTCCACAAATGCTCCTCGACCGACGGCTCCGGCGCGTCGACCATCTGTGTCCCCGGCTTCGCCCGGAAGTTCTGGACGATCACCTCCTGCACATGCCCATACCGGCGGTGCGACTCGGCGATCGCCACGAGCGCCTCCAACCGCTCCTCCCGCGTCTCGCCGATCCCGATCAGAATCCCGGTCGTGAACGGCACCCCGGCAGCGCCGGCCGCCTCGAGCGTCGCCAACCGGGCCGCCGGCAACTTGTCCGGCGAACCGAAATGCGGGCCGCCACGCTCAGCCAGCCGCTCCGACGTCGTCTCGAGCATCAACCCCATCGAGGCCGAGACCGGCCGCAACGCACGCACGTCGGCATCGGTCAGCACACCCGGATTCAGGTGCGGCAGAAGACCCGTCTCCTCCAGCACCGCCCGCGCAGCGCGGGCAAGGTACTCGAGCGTCGACTCGCAGCCGAGCGCCGCCAGCTCCTCACGAGCGGCCGCATAACGCAACTCCGGCTTATCACCCAACGTGAACAACACCTCACGACAACCCGCCACAACACCCGCACGCGCAATCCCCAACACCTCATCAACCGACAAAAACGCCCGCTCACCCCGACGCGGCGGCACCGCAAACGTGCAGTAATGACAGACGTCCCGGCAAAGCTTCGTCAACGGGACAAACACCTTGGGCGAATACGTGACGAACCGCGGCCGGCACCCGGCCCGCACCGCGCGCGCGTCCGCCAACAGATCATCGAGCGGGGCGGCAAGCAGCGTCCTAGCGTCCACGGGAGAGAGCTTACGCACGCCGTTCCCCGCCACTGCACTGCGTCGTCGGCCCCGCGATCCGGGGGTGGAGCGGACGCGCGCCCGCAGAGCGGACACGACTGCACCGCGCCACGGGGTCGGCGCATACACTCGATTCGATGACGCGATCGTCGTGGACGAGTCCGCAGGGACACCGCCGAGGGATCGGCGGCGTTTGCCGCGTGGTGGCGCGGACGCTCACGGCGAGCGTCGACGCGCGCCGGCGGCCGGCCGCGGTCGCAGCGGGGGCGGTGTCCGCATGAGAGTGGCCGTCGTCGGCGGCACGGGAGACTTCGGGCTCGCTCTCGCGCAGCGTCTTGCCCAGGCCGGGGTGGAGGTCGTGATCGGCTCGCGGGACGCGGAGCGCGCCCGCGCGAAAGCGGCCGAGGTGAGCGCGGCGGCGGGCGCGGCAAACGAGGATGCTGTCCGCGACGTCGATCTCGTCGTGCTCGCGACGAAGGCGGACGCCGCACTCCAGACCGCGGCGTCGCTCGTGGATGCGCTCGACGAGACGCCCGTGCTCAGCGTCGCGAGCGAGCTTCGTTTCACCAAGCACGGCGTCCTGCCGACCGAGGATGCGCGCTCGATCGCCGAGCGGATGCAGGAGTTGCTTCGCGGCCCGGTCACCGCGGGGCTCCACTCCCTCGCGGCGGCCTCGCTCGCACACGGGGCAGCCGACGGCGACGCGCTCGTCTGCGGTGACGACGAGCAGGCGAAGCAGCTCGCGCTCGAGCTCGCGGGGCACGTCGTCACCGGCCGCGCCCTCGACGCCGGCCCGCTTGCCAGCGCCCGTGCGCTCGAGGGCATGACGGCCGTCATCGTCAATCTCAACAAGCGCTACAAGGGGCACGCGGGCGTGCACGTCACGGGCCTGTGACGACGACCGGCTCGGTCATGCTCCGGCGACGCCAGCACACCTGATCGTCGTTTCCATCGCCTCTCAGGCGCCGGTGCCGGCGTGCGGAGAGGTGCGGGTCTCGCGGAGCATCTCGCGGGCGATCACGAGCCGCTGGACCTCCTGGGTGCCTTCGTAGATCTGGGTGATCTTGGCGTCGCGCATGAACCGCTCGACCGGGTACTCCTTGATGTAGCCGTAGCCGCCGAGGATCTGCACCGCCTCGGTCGTCACGGCCATCGCGACGTCGCCGCACTTCAGCTTCGCCATCGCCGAGGCCTTCGTCAGCTCGGCCGCGTCGGCGCCCTCGTCGCACATCCGCCCGAACCGGTAGAGCAACCCGCGGGCGGCCTCGCACTCGGTCTCCATGTCGGCGAGCTTCGCCTGGATCAACTGGTGCTGAGCGATCGGACGGCCCATCGTCTCCCTGGTGCGCGCGTACTCGAGCGCGTAGTCGGTCGCCCCCTGCGCGATCCCGAGCGCCTGCGCGGCCACACCGGGCCGCGACCGGTCGAGGATCCGCATCGCCAGCCGGAACCCCTCCCCCTCCGAGCCGAGCAGATTCGACGCCGGAACCCGGCACTCGTCCAGGGTCAGCTCGCCTGTCGTCGAACCGGCAATCCCCATCTTCGGCTCCAACCGGGCGACCGCGAACCCGGGCGTCTCCGCCTCCAGCAGAAACGCCGAGATCCCCTTGTGCCCCGCCTCCGGGTCGGTCTTCGCGAACACCGTGTACAGGCCCGCCACACCCGCGTTCGTGATGAACCGCTTCGACCCGTTCACGACGTAGTCGTCGCCGTCGCGGCGCGCGGTCGTCCCCATCGCCGCCGAATCCGATCCCGACCCCGACTCGGTGAGCGCGTACGCCGCGAGCACCTCGCCCGAGGCGAGCCGCGGCAGCCACGCCTGCTGCTGGGACTCCGAGCCGGCGAGCTTCAGTCCCAGCGAGCCCAGCTCCTGCACCGCCAGGATCAACGCGCTCGTCGCACACACCTTCGCGACCTCCTCGATCGCAACGAGCGACAGCAGCGTCCCCGTCCCCAACCCACCGAACTCCTCCCCGAAGAAGAGCCCGAACAGGTCGTTCTCGCGGAACAGCTCGACGACGTCCCACGGGAACTCGTGCGACGCATCGATCTCCGCCGCCCGCGGCTCGATCCGCTCGCTCGCAATCGTCCGGACGAGCTCCCGGAGCTCCCGCTGCTCGGCGCTGAGCGGATCCCAGCTCATGGCGTGAGGTTGCCGCGCACGAACGCGACGATCTCCGTCGTCGTCGTCCCGGGGCCGAACACGCCGGCGACGCCGAGATCGCGCAGCTGCTCGGCGTCGTCGTCCGGGATCGTCCCGCCGGCGACCACGAGCGCGTCTTCGGCGCCTTCCTCGCGGAGCAGCTCGAGGACGCGCGGGATCAGGGTCATGTGGGCGCCGGAGAGGATCGAGATGCCGATGGCGTCCGCGTCCTCCTGGATCACCGCCTCGACGACCTGCTCGGGCGTCTGGTGCAGCCCCGTGTAGATCACCTCGATGCCGGCGTCGCGGAGGACGCGGGCGATGATCTTCGCTCCCCGGTCATGGCCGTCGAGACCGACCTTGGCGACGACGACGCGACGCGGCGCCGAGGAGGAGTCGAGCGGAGCCGAGGCGGACGGCGCCTGCTCGGGGAGGGTCGGGGACGACGGAGCGCCGGTCAAAACACCGGCACCTCGCGCCAGACGCCCCAGGTCTCGCGGAGGGCGTCGCACATCTCGCCCATCGTCGTCTCGACGCGGGCGGCGTCGATGATGGGGTGCATGAGGTTGCGGCCCTCGTGGGCGGCGTCGTCTCGGAGGCGGGCGAGCGCGGCCTCGACGGCCTGGCTGTCGCGACGGGCGCGGACGGCCTGGACCCGTTCGATCTGCTTGGCCTCCAGCGCAGGGTCGACCCGGAGAAGCTCGACCGGCTGCTCGTCGGCCTGCTGGTAGCGGTTCACGCCGACGACGACGCGCTGCCCGGCCTCGACCTCGGCCTGGTAGCGGAAGCTCGCCTCGGCGATCTCGGACTGGAAGAAGTTCTGCTTGATCGCCTCGACGACCCCGCCGAGCTGCTCGATCCGGTCGAAGTACTCCTCCGCCTGGCGCTCGAGCTCGTCGGTCAGATGCTCGAGGTAGTAGGAGCCGCCCAGCGGGTCGGCCGTGTTCACGGCCCCGGTCTCGTGCGCGATCACCTGCTGCGTCCGCAGCGCAAGGCGCACGGCGTGCTCGGTCGGGAGTGCGAGCGCCTCGTCGAAGCTGTTCGTGTGCAGGGACTGGGTGCCGCCGAGCACCGCGGCGAGCGCCTCGATCGCGGTGCGGATGAGGTTCACCTCGGGCTGCTGCGCCGTCAACGAGACGCCGGCCGTCTGCGTGTGGAATCGCATGAGCAGCGAGCGCGGATCCTTCGCGCCGTAGCGGTCGCGCATCCGCCGCGCCCAGATCCGGCGGGCCGCCCGGTACTTCGCGATCTCCTCGAAGAAGTCGAGATGCGCGTTGAAGAAGAAGGACAGCCGGGGCGCGAACGCGTCGACGTCGAGGCCCCGCTCGAGCGCCCACTCGACATACGTGAACCCGTCCGCGAGCGTGAATGCGAGCTCCTGCGCCGCCGTCGAGCCCGCCTCGCGGATGTGGTACCCCGAGATCGAGATCGGATGCATGAGCGGCATCTCGTGCGCGCAGAACTCGACCATGTCGGTCACGAGCCGCATCGACGGCTCCGGCGGGAAGATCCATTCCTTCTGGGCGATGTACTCCTTGAGGATGTCCGTCTGCACCGTCCCGCGCAGCGCCGCCCTCGCGACGCCCTGTTCCTCGCCGACGGCGAGATAGAACGCGAGCAGGATCGCCGCGGGCGAGTTGATCGTCATCGACGTCGACACCTCGCCGAGCGGGATGCCGGAGAAGAGCGTCCTCATGTCGTCGAGCGAGTCGACCGCCACACCCTCGCGCCCGACCTCGCCGAGCGAGCGGGGGTGGTCGGAGTCGTAGCCCATCAGGGTCGGCATGTCGAAGGCCGTCGAGAGGCCGGTCTGACCGTGCTCGAGCAGGTAGCGGAAGCGTGCGTTCGTCTCCTCCGCCGTGCCGAAGCCGGCGAACTGGCGCATCGTCCACAGCCGTCCCCGGTACATCGACGGATACACGCCGCGGGTGAACGGGAACTCGCCGGGATCGCCGAGGTCGCCCTCGTAGTCGATCGTCGCGTCCTCCGGCGTGTAGAGCGGCTCGTTCTCGATCCCCGACATCGTCGAGAAGAGCACGCCGGGACGCTCCGGGGTGGCCGCCTGCTCACCGCTGCGCCGGGACGAGGAGTCGGGCTGCGTGCGGGGAGACGTAGCCATCCGCGACAAATAGTATGTTTTCCGACTATAGGATGTCAAAAGAGCAGATCGACTACCTTGAAGAGGCGCACCGTCAGTGGGTTGCGCGCTGGGGGCAGGAGCCGGCCCCGTCCATGGCTGCGGTCACCTCGATCATGCGGGCGCAGCAGATCCTCATGGCGCGGCTGAACGCGGTTCTCAAGCCCTTGGGGCTCACCTTCCCCCGCTACGAGGCGCTGATGATCCTCTACCTCAGCCGTCGG
>DATFMW010000430.1:0-2246 GCA_035266765.1 Gaiellaceae bacterium
GAGCATCCGGTCGGCGGGGCCCTTCACGGCGCGACCGCCGATCAGCGGGCTGACCGCAACGCAGGGGACGCGCCGCGACGCGAGCGCGTCGCGGATCGCGGCGACGGCGAGAATCGGCCCGACGGAGACGAACGGGTTGCTGGGGGCGACGAGCAGCAGGTCGGCACGCGCGAGCGCCTCGGCGACACCCGCCGCGGGAGCGGCCGTCTCGGCGCCCTCGAAGCGGACCGCGTCGACCTCGTCGCGGTGGCCGCGCGCGACGAACCACTCCTGGAACGGGAAGGAGCCGGCCGGCGTGTCGAGCCAGGTACGCAGGCGGTCGTCGGTCGCCGGCAGCAGATTCGTCTCCACGCCGAGCGACGCGGCGAGTCGGGCCGTCACCGCGGAGAGGGGCTCGCCTGCACGGAGCGCCTGCGTGCGGACGAGGTGGACGCCGAGGTCGCGGTCGCCGAGCGAGAACCAGCCCTCGCCGCCGAGCGCACGCACGGTCTCGATCGCCTTCCAGCTCTCGTCGGCGCGCCCCCAGCCGCGCTCCTCGTCGTTCACGCCCGCGAGCGCGTAGAGGATCGAGTCGAGGTCGGGCGACACGTGCAGGCCGAGCACCTCGACGTCGTCGCCGACGTTGCCGATCGCGGAGACCGCGGCGGCGCCCGCGACCTCGGCGACGCCGCGCACGAAGCGCGCGCCGCCGACCCCGCCGGAGAGGACGGCGATCCTCACGCGAGGTCGTCCTCGAGCTCGGCGAGGCACGCCTGCGTGCGCGGGCCGCAGCGGAGCCGAAGCCGGAGCAGGTCGTCGAACGTGTCCACGTCCTCGGAGAGATTCGGCACGTCGACCGAGACGGCGTCGAGACCGAGGCCTGCGGCACGGGCCTGGAAGCGACCCGCGCTGCCGGAGCCGTAGACCGGTGCGAACGCGTCCGGGCGGTGCAGGCTCAGCGCGTTCGTCGTGCCGTCGAGCGCCGCGACGAGCGCGAGCCCGCCGGGAGGCGTGGCGGCGAGCAGGGCGCGCAGATCCTGCGGCGCGACGCACGGCACGTCGGCGTTGACGACGAGGATCGCGCCCGGCTCGAGCCCGTCGAGCGCGGCACGCACGGCGGCGCCCTGTCCCCCGCCGGGGTCGGCCACGGCTTCCGCTCCCGACGCGCGGGCGGCGTCCGCCCCCTCCGCGTCGGGCGTCACGACGTGCGTCCGGCCGACCGCGACGCAGGCGGCGAGGACGTCGCGGAGCATCGCGAGCGAGAGCGCTCTGCGGACACGGCTCGAAGAGTGGAGCCGCGTCTTGCCGCTCGCGCCCGCGAATGGGATCACGACCATGGTCACGGCGAGAGCCTAACGACGCGGCCCCGCCCGACAACGCGGCGTCGGAGAGGCGCCGGTCCGCCGTGACGTTTCCCCCGGTACGGTCAGTGCAGGGGGTCCTCGCACCCCTTGGGGGCACGTGGGGCCAGATCGGCGCGGGAACGGCGATACTCGCGCGGTGAGGATCCTCGCAACGCAACGGCTGCCCGGGCCGGCGTGGGACGAGCTCGGCGAGGTCGAGCTCCTCGACGGCGCCTGGCCCGAGGCGCTCGCAGGACCGCGGGCAGGGGTCGAGGCTTGCGTTGTCGTGAACCAGCGCGTGGACGCCGCGGTGCTCGAGCTCCTGCCCGACCTGCGGCTCGTCTCGAACTACGGCGTCGGCTACGACCAGGTCGACGTCGCGGCGTGCCGGGCCCGCGGCGTCGCGGTCACGAACACGCCCGGCGTCCTCGACGCGGCCACGGCCGACCTCGCAATGACACTCGTGCTCACGTGCCGGCGGCGCGTCGTCGCCGGCGACCGCTTCGTCCGTGCGGGGCACTGGGCGAGCGGCTGGGCGAAGCCGCAGATCCTGGGTGGCGACCTCGCCGGCTCGACGCTCGGGATCGTCGGCCTCGGCCGGATCGGCTCCGTGGTCGCACGCCGGGCGCGCGCCTTCGACATGCGCGTCCTCTACCACCGGCGCACACCGGGCACGGAAGCCGAGGCCGAGTACCGCCCGCTCGACGACCTGCTGCGCGAGTCCGACGTGGTCTCGCTGCACGTCCCGCTCACCGCGGAGACGACCGGCCTGATCTCGCGCGAACGGCTCGCGCTCCTCCGCGACGGCACCGCGCTCGTGAACACGGCCCGCGGTGCCGTCGTCGACGAGCCGGCGCTCGTGGACGAGCTCGTCTCGGGACGCATCTCCGCCGGGCTCGACGTGTTCGGCGACGAGCCGCGGGT
>DATFMW010000431.1:0-8958 GCA_035266765.1 Gaiellaceae bacterium
ACGTGCCTGGCACCTTCCTGACGAAAGTGTCACGAGCCGCCTATCCATGCGGTGCAGATGTCACGAGAGCGTCACGGCACCGAGCTCCGGTGCCAGGCACGATCGTGACGAGAGCGTCACGCGGCGCGCCCCGGCGGGCGAGGCTCGAGGTCCTACAGGTGCGACGTGAGCCCGGCGCCCGAGGCGTCGTCGCCGTCGCCCGGCCCGTCCGCCTGCGCGTTCTCGTACCACGAGTACATGTAGCGCCCGTCGTCGAGGTCGCGCGCGAACGTCGTCAGCTTCAGCGGCTGGAACGTGTCGCACATCACGGCGAGCTCGTGCGTCTCGTGCATCCCGATCGCCGCCTCTGCGAGCCCCGGCTGCGGCCCGTGCGGCAGCCCCGACGGGTGCAGCGTGATCGAGCCGACCTCGACACCCTTGCGCGACCCGAAGTTGCCGGAGACGTAATAGATCATCTCCTCCGACTGGAGATTCGAGTGGTGGTACGGGATCGGCACCGCCTCCGGGTCGAAGTCGAGCTTGCGCGGACAGAACGAGCAGATGACGAAGTTCTGCCCCTGGAAGGTCTGGTGCGAGGGCGGCGGCTGGTGGATGCGACCCGTGATCGGCTCGAAGTCGTGGATCGAGAACGTCCACGGGTAGAGGTAGCCGTCCCAGCCGACGACGTCGAACGGGTGGTAGTCGACGACGTAGGTCTGGTAGCCGTCGCGGACGCGCACCTTGACCGGGAACTCGCCGCGCTCGCGCACCGTGCGCAGCTCGGCCGGCGGGTGGATGTCGCGGTGGTAGTACGGCGCCCCCTCCATCAGCTGCCCGTACTGGTTGCGGTAGCGGCGCGGGATCTCGATCAGCCCCGGCGTCTCGAACACGAGGTACCGCTGCGGCCTCTCGGCAGGGCGAAACCGACACGTCGCCCCGCGCGGCACGACGACGTAGTCGCCCTCGGCGTAGGGCAGGTCGCCGAAGATCGTCTCGAGCGTGCCCGACCCCTCGTGGACGAAGATCACCTCGTCGCCCTCGCCGTTTCGGTACCAGTAGTCCATCGACGCAGCCGGCCGGCAGAGTGAGATCTCGACGTCCGCGTTCCACATCAGCAGCCGACGCCCCGTGATCTCGTCGCCCTCGGGCGACGTCTCGAACGTCTTGAAGTGCCGGTGCGCGTGCTGCTCGGGCAGCCACTCGTCGCGCGCGATCGGCTCGAAGCCGGCGAGCTCCATCACGCGGCACGGCGAGTGCAGGTGGTACAGGATCGACTCGTTGCCGGTGAAGCCCTCGAGCCCCATCACCTCCTCGGTGAGGAGCGTGCCGCTCTCGCGAAACTGGACGTGGCGCTTGCGCGGCACCTCGCCGCGGCGCTGGTAGAAGGGCATCCGCGAAGAATACGACGAGGTCAGCCGAGTGCGAGCTCGGCGAGCCTCCGCCCGACCGAGGGCGCGAACTTGAAGCCGTGCCCCGAGCACGCGGAGCCGACGACGACGCGGCCTCGCCGCTCGAGCACGAACGACTCGTCCGGCGTCGTCGTGTAGAGGCAGGTCTCGGCGCCGACCGGCTCCGGGGCGACGTCGGGCAGCCGCTCCGCCACCCACGCCGCGGTCGCGGCGACGAGCCGCTCATCCGGGGAGCCCGTCTCGTCGGGGTCGGCCTCGGCACCGGCGTGGTGAACGCCCGCCTTGACGCCGTGCACCGGGTCGTGGAGCGCGTACGTCGCATGCCCGCCCGCGATCTCGACGATCTCGACGATCGAGGGCAGCGGCGGGCCCTCGTGCCGGAAGTAGACCGTGGTCTCCCGCGTGACCCGCACGGGCAGGCCGGGGACGAGTGACTCCACCCACGCCCCGGCGGTGACGACGACCACGTCGGCGTCGAGCTGGCCCGGCGAGGAGACGCGCCGTCCCGTCTCGAGCCGCGCCCCGCGGGCGAGCGCGGCGTCGAGGAACGCGGCGCGGGCGGCATCGGCGTGGACGATGCCGCCGCTCGGCTCGTAGAGGGCGCTCCAGCCGTCCGGGAGCACGACGCCGAGCGCGCGCGCCTCCGCCGCCGAGAGGCGCCGGTGCTCGACGCCGTTCGCCGTGAGACCGCGCCCCGAGGTCAGCTCGCGCGAGGCCGCGAGCTCGACGAGCCCGTGCAGCTGGAGCAGCGTCCGCCCCGTCTCCACCTCGAGCTCGGCCCAGCCGGCACGCGCCTCCGCGGCAAGCCGAACCCACTCCGGATCGGGATAGGAGAGCCGGACGATCCGTGAGCGCCCGTGGCTCGAGCCTCGGTCGTGGCCGGGCTCGAACTGCTCGACGAGCGTCACGTCGGCGCCGCGCGCGACGAGCGCCCAGGCCGTCGCGCAGCCCATGATCCCGGCCCCGACGACGGCGATCCGCGTCACCGTGCCTCCACCCGGATCCGGAGCAGCCCGAACGGGAGGAGCCCCGCCTCGACGACGGAGCCCGCCCGCGCAGGCGCCAGTTCGTCCCCGACCGGCTCGGCGAGCAGGTCTCCCGGCAGCAGCCTCGTGTTGCGCTCCGCGAGCTCGCGGAGCGGCTCGAAGTTCATCCCCGGAGTTTCCTCCTGCGTCACCGCGTACGGGCCGAGCGTGAGCGCGAAGTCGGTGCGCTTCGCCCCCTCGAGCGCCGGAGCGGTCCATTCGACGAGGAGGGTGTAGGCACCGATCGCCCCGTCGGCTCCGACGATCGCGGTCTGCCGCACGACGGGCACGACCTCCTCGACGCCATCCGGCAGCCGCACGACGTCCTCCGGCCCGACGATCGCAGCCGGGTTCGCGAAGGCGAAGTCGCCCGCGCCGAAGATCCGCACCGCCGGCGGGTGCAGCACCGGCGCGCGCAGCTCCACCTCGGCGAGCGGGTGCTCGTCGTGCTCGCGCGCCTGCCCGCCGCCGGTGAAGAACGACTGCAGCGTCTGCGCGGCGAGCTGGATCACGCGGTCGCCCTCGATCCGGCCCGGCCAGCCGCGCTCGAGACGCCGTTCCTTCGGGCTGAACATGCAGAGGATCACGGCTCGGTGTGGACGATCACGTCGCAGATCTCGGGCCGCTCGTGGCGGATCAGCTCCTCGATCCGGCTCGCCTCGGCATGCGCGTGCGCGAGCGCGGTCGCGGCGTCGAGGCGGAGCGTCAGGTAGGCGACGAGCCCGTCGTCGGTGTGGACGAAGCGCAGCTCGAGCGGATCGGCGCCCGTCACCTCGCGGACGATCCTCGCGACCGTCTCCGCGTCGCTTGCGACCTCGTCGGCATCCGGCCGCGTCCCGGCGGCATCCTCGGCGAGCGGCTCCAGGTGCGTCTGTACCGACGCCACCTCGGGCACCTCGTGCAGGATCGCCCGTTCGACCTCCTCCGCGATCGCGTGCGCCGCCTCGAGCGACAGATCGCCCGGCAGCTTCAGATGGAGCGACAGCTCGGTACCCGACTCGAGCGACACCGCGCTGACGTTGTGCACCTCCCGCACGCGCGCCACGCCGAGCGCGGCGGCGTGCGCGCGCTCGCGCAGCGCCGCGTCCTGCTCGAGCGGCTCGACGTGGACGACGACGTCCGCCTCGGGCAGCGCCGCCTGCACGGCGCGCTCCACCTGATCCGCCGCGGCGTGCCCCTGCCCCACGGCGGCGTCGAAGGAAACGCCGATCACGACGTCGGCGAAGTGCCGTCCCGCCGCCTGCCGCATTCGCAGCCGGCGCAGCTCGACGACCGGCCGCACCGCGTCGATCGCGGATCGCGCCGCCGCCGCGGCCGCCGTCGGGACGCGGTCCATCAGGACGTCGACGTTGCGCCGCATCAGCCGCACCGCGGCGGTCAGGACGAGCACAGCGACGAAGAGCGCCGCAATCGAGTCGGCCTGCGGATGCCCGGCGCGGACGAGCAGTAGCCCGACGAGGACGGCGCCCGAACCGGCGAGGTCGCTGCCGAAGTGGAGCGCGTTCGAGGCGAGCGCCGCGCTCTCGTAGCGGCGCGCCGCCCGCCCGGATGCGAGCGTCCGGCCGACGTCGACGACGATCACGACGCCGACCACGACGAGCGCGTACCACTCCGCATGCACGGTGCCCGAGGAGTGGTTCGCGAGCCGCAGGACGGCACGCCAGACGATCAGGAGGCTCGCGAGGACGAGGAACGTCGCCTCGCCGAGCGCCGCGAGGTGCTCGGCCTTGCCGTGCCCGTACTGGTGCCCCGGGTCGGCCGGCCGGCCGGAGACGCCGACCGCGAAGAACGTGAGGAGCGCCGCGATCAGATCGGTGCCGGAGTGCACGGCCTCGGAGATGAGGCCGAGGCTGCCGGTGGCAAGGCCCGTGACCAGCTTGAGCGCGATGAGCGCACACGCCGCGAGCACGGACCACAGGGCGGTTCTGCGCTGCGGGCTCACGGCGGAAGCGTACGCCGGTCAGCGGCTTTCGCCGACGCGCTCGAGCGGCCAGGCGAGCAGATCCTGGCGCTCCGCGAAGTGGCAGACGGGCGCGCCGCGCAGCTCGAACGGAGCGATCGTCGTCAGCTCGATCTCGCCCTCCGCCGGCTGGAGCGGCCAGAGGTCGTGATGGACGTCGGCCCGCCGCAGGTCGCTACCCCGGCCGGCGGCGTAGAGGCAGTAGCGCTCGGCGAGGAACCATTCGAGCGAGCCCTGCTCCGCGGCCGACACGGGCCCGACCGGGCGGTAGCGGCCGCTGAAGACCTTGCCGCGCTCGACGACCCGCGCGCATTCCAGGTCGCGCCAATCGCCGGCCAGGTCGAGCGCGAGGCGCGCATGGTGGTACGGGAGCCGGTACGAGCGCCGCGCCGCCTGCACGGCGAAGCGGCTCGACGCGTCGAGGCTGAAGAACCAGACGCCGGGTCTCCCGTCGCCGGCGCGCACGTACGTGCGGACGTTCAGCTCGAGATACGACGAGAGCCGCGGCACCGGCAGCATCCCGCGCACGCGAACCGCGGCGGTGCGGAAGCCGACGATTCCAACCCACGCGCTGCCGTCGTGAAGATCCACCTCGAGCCCGCTCGGCACGTGCGGCCGCACGGTCTCCGCCGGCACGCGCCAGTGCGCGAGCAGCACGTCCTCGAGCGTCTGCCCGAGCAGCCACCCGCGTTCCGGCAGCGGCCACGGACGATGCTCGGTGCGCCGGAGCACGCGCGCCTGCCGGCCCGCCGCCCTCACGTCGTCGAACATGCTTCCTCCCTACAGGTTCCCGCGGAGCGCCTGCTCCCGCTCGATCGCCTCGAACAGCGCCTTGAAGTTGCCGTCCCCGAAGCCGCGTGCGCCGTGGCGCTCGATCACCTCGAAGAAGACCGTCGGCCGGTCCTGCGCCGTCTTCGTGAAGATCTGGAGCAGGTAGCCGTCGTCGTCCCGGTCGGCGAGGATCCGGTGCCGGCGGAGGTCGTCGTAGTCCTCGTCGATCTCCCCCACGCGCTCGGACACGTCGTCGTAGTAGGCATCGGGCGTGTCGAGGAAGATCATCCCGCGCTCCTTCAGCGCCGCAACGGTCTCGACGATGTTCGTCGTCGCGAGCGCGATGTGCTGCGCGCCGGCGCCGCCGTAGAACTCGATGTACTCCTCGATCTGGCTCTTGCGCTTGCCCTCGGCCGGCTCGTTGATCGGGAACTTGATCTTCCCTTCGCCGTCGGCCATCACCTTCGACATCAGCGCCGAGTACTCGGTTGCGATGTCCTCGTCGGAGAAGTGGATCATCTCCGTCATCCCGAAGACCCGCTCGTAGAACGAGACCCAGTCGTTCATGCGGCCGAGCTCGACGTTGCCGACGACGTGGTCGACGTTCACGAGGCCGACGCCGCCGGTGCGCCCGTTCGCGGCCACCGAGACGTAGCCGGGCAGGAACGGGCCCGCATAGTCCGCCCGGTTCACGAACGTGTGAATCGTGTCGCCGTACGTGGCGATCGCCGCCAGCTCGACCGAGCCGTGCTCGTCCTCGACCCGCGTCGGCTCGGCGACGCTGCGCGCGCCGCGCTGCACCGCCTGCCGGTACGCCTCGGTCGCGTCGGGCACGGTGAGCGCGATGTCGCGCACCCCGTCGCCGTGACGCGAGTGGTGCCGGGTGATCTCGTGCTCCTCGCGGAGCGCGCTCGTGACGACGAAGCGGATCTCGCCTTGCTCGAGCACGTACGAGGCGCGGTCGCGGACGCCCGTCTCCGGCCCTGCGTACGCCGTCCACGCAAACCCCAGCGCGTGCTCGTAGAAGAACGCCGCCTGCTTCGCGTTGCCGACCCAGAGCTCGATGTGGTCCCAGCCGAGGAGAGGCATGAAGTCTTCGGCCATGCGCCTGATTATGCCTCGGCGGCACGCGCGAATCAGGCGACGGCGATGAAGTCCGTTCCCTCCGCGAGCCCGAGCGCCGCCGCCGCCTCGCGGACGCGCGCCCGCCCTTCCGCGCCCGCGACCGCCCCGAGCGCGAGCGTGCCGGGGAATGCGGCCGCCTGCTCGACCGGCACCACCGGGGCGCCGTGAATCCGCTTGCCGAGCTTGCGCGGGTCGACGTCGACGAACGCCGCGACCGGCGTGCCGGCGCGCAGCAGCTCGCGTACGAACGCCTTGCCGGTCGGCCCCGAGCCCCAGACGACCGCGGGGCGACCGCCGGCGAGGAGCGTCTGCCGCAGGTAGTGCACCTTGCAGCGCCTAAAGGCGTCGAGGGAGTACTGGGGCTGCGTCCGCGAGATCCGCTCCGGGTGCTCGCGCCAGCGCAGGACGAGCCGGTCGAGGTTGCGGAAGCGGCCGCCGGCGGCCCAGAGGCGCAGGA
Source organism: Gaiellaceae bacterium (assembly GCA_035266765.1). GTDB lineage: Bacteria > Actinomycetota > Thermoleophilia > Gaiellales > Gaiellaceae > Palsa-739. Next base: position 6,727 of record DATFMW010000431.1, read on the forward strand.
CGAGGTCGTAATCCTCGGGCCAGCCGGGGTCGCGATAGGACACGAGCTCGGCGCGCACCGTCAGCCCCGGCCCGGGCAGCGGGCACTCGACGAAGGCGTCACGCAGCGCCGCCTCGACCGTGACGAGCCCGTTCAACCAGCGCCCGTACGTCCGCATCCCGTCGGTCGTGGCCGGGAAGTACTCGACCTGCCCGCCCACCGCGGCGAGGCCCTCCTCTTCGATCGCGGCCGCCTGGAGCTCCAGCCGGTCGGGTGTCGCGACGTCGTCGCCGGTCATCATCGAGACGAGCGGCGCCCGTGCCTCCGCCCGGGCGCGCTCCGCCGCGGCGACCACACCGCCGGGCGCCTGCCGGATGACCCGGAAGCGCCGGTCGCGCCGCGCGTACGCCTCCGCGAGCGCCGCCGTCCCGTCCCGCGAGCCGTCGTCGACGACGATCGCCTCGAGGTCGCCGAGCGTCTGCGCCGCGACCGAGTCGAGCGCCTCGGTGAGGTACTCCTCCTCGTCGCGCACCGGCAGGAGGACGGAGACGCGTGGGCAGCTCATTCGACCGGCTGCGGCGGCAGCGGCGTGCGCCGCCAGATGCGCTCGTAGGCGATCCCGGCGAAGATCAGCACGCCGCCCGCGAGCTCGAGCGTCCGCAACTGCTCGGAGAGCAGCACGAGCGCGAAGAAGACCGCGAAGAACGGCTGGAGGTTCGCGAAGAGCGATGCCCGTGAGGGGCCGACCCGGTCGATCGCGGTGAACCACAGGATGTTCGTCAGGAAGAGCGGCCCCACGACCGCGTATCCGAACCCGAGCCACGGCTTCCAGCCGAACGAGAACTGCTGCTCGGAGATCTGCGGCATGCTGATGAGCGCGAGCGGCACCCAGCCGACCGCGAGCACGAGCGCGCTGATCCGATAGGGCGAGTAGCGACGCATGAGCGGTCTGATCGCGACCGTGTAGATCGCCCACGAGATCGCGACGCAGACCGCGACGAGGTCTCCCACGACCGACGCGGAAAAACCGTTGCCCGAGCCGGCGACGACGAGCCCGACCCCGGCGAACGTGATCAGCGCCCCGATCCAGAACGAGCCGGCGAGCGGCTCGAGCCGCAGGACGACGGTGATCAGCCCGATGAAGACGGGTGTGCTCCCGAGCACGAGCGCGACCGTCGACGCGTTCGCGAGCTTGATGCCGTAGACGAAGCAGACCTGGTTGACGAAGATCGCGAGCGCCGCCAGCAGAACGAGCGGCACGTCGGCGCGCGCGATCCGGAACGAGCGCTCCCGCTGGTAGGTGTAGGCCCAGAACAGCGCGATCGCAGCGAAGTAGCGGATCGTCCCGTAGGCGAGCGGCCGCCAACCGTGGAGGAACATGTACCGCGTCACGGTGATGTTCAGCGCCCAGAGGAGGACTGTCCCGAGCAACATGCCGTCCACGGCAGAGCCTCTACGCACGCGATGAACCTACCCTTGGATAGGGTTTCCGCGATGCCAGAGCCGACCTACGCCGACGTCGACGCCCTCGTCGGGCCCGCGACACCGCAGTTCGCGTACCAGCTGCGCGCCCGCCTCCGCGAGCTCGTCCTCGACCTGCCCGCGGACCACGCCGTGCGCCGGTACGCCGAGGAGAAGATGGAGCTGCTCGACCGGCTCGGCCACGCGTCGTCGAAGGCCCAGGACGGCGCCCGCGAGCCGCGTAGCCGGCCGGGCTGGACCGAGCTGCCGAGCTCGGCCCCGGCGGACGCGCCGCTCCCGAGCCGACGATGACCCTCACCCCAGCGGTCCTGGCGCGGCGCAGGGGCGACGAGGCCGGAGGGCACAGTGCCAGGTGCACGGGCCCGGCAGGCATCGGCGCGCATGCGCCGCGAGGCAGCCGCGAAGGCCGGCTTTGCCGGCCGTGAGCGACTGCCGGCCAGGGACGCTGGAAGGCTCGTCGGTCCTCGTGACCGGCGGCACGCGGGGGATCGGCCGCGCGATCGCGCTCCGGCTCGCAGCCGACGGCGCGGCCCGCGTCGTGCTCGGGTACATGCGCAACGACACGGCCGCCGAGGAGGCAGCCGAGGCGGTGCGCGCGGCCGGTGCGGAGCCGGTGCTCGTCCGCGGCAACGTCTCCTCGGAGCGAACCGTCGCCGAGCTCGCGGCCGCCGGCCCGTACCGGGTGGTCGTCCACAACGCGGCGACCGGCGTGATCCGGCCGGCGCTCGAGACCGAGGACAAGCACTGGGACTGGACGCTGAACGCGAACGC
>DATFMW010000432.1:0-2888 GCA_035266765.1 Gaiellaceae bacterium
AACGCCCGCCACGCGCCCGAGGCGCTCCGCCGCTTCGGCGACGCGGTGGGCGGCGACCCGGCGGGCCGTGTCGAGGAGCTGCGGCGGCTGGGCGGCGCGACCCGCCTCCGCGACCTCGGCGTGCCCGAAGACGACCTGCCCCTGCTCGCCGCCGCCGCGGCGACGAGAGCCGGCAACCAGGCCAACCCGCATCCGGCCACCCCGGAGGAGATCGACCAGCTACTGCGCGAGGCCTGGTAGCCGTTCTCAACGGAAGCGCTGACCCTCGTCGCGGCGGTAGCCCCACGCTGCGAGCGCACCGAAGAAAACGGTGTAGCCGAGCAGCGCGAGCCAGTGCTGCCAGGACCACGCTGTGCCGGCGACGGTAGGCCAGAGCACGTCCCCCCACTGGCGTGTCGGCGTGTACGGCGACAGTCGTGCCACGGCGTGCGGCAGGCCGTTCGGGCCGGTCCAGAGGCCGCCTGCATACGCGAGGAGCATGTAGAGGATGTTCGCCACCGGGAGTGCACTCTTCGGCGACGTCCAGTACGCGACGGCGACGCCGAGCATGACGAACGGCAGGCTGCCCACGAGGAGCGCGACTCCGAGTCGCAGCCACTCCCCGCCCGACAGTGACGTCGATGTGGTCGTCAGGGCGACGGTGACGAGTGCAGCCACGGCCACGACGGCGAACAGGAGGGCGGAGAGCGCTCGCCCCGCGATCCGGGCGGCCGCCGGAGCCGGCAGCGTGCGGACGAACACGGCCCAGGGCGTCACTCTCTCGATCGCCGCCGAGACGCCGAACTGAAAGAAGCCGACCCCGAGGACCGCGAACGCCGCGTACGAGGCCACGAGCAGCTCCGGGTGCCTCCCCGCGCGCGGCAGCCCGAACAGGACGAAGAAGAGCGACGGGAACGCGAACGTCGCGATGGTGAACCCCGGGATGCGCACGAGCTCCAGCGTCTGCGTGCGGGCGTAGACGAAAGCGAGCCTCACGCGTCGGCTCCCGTCAGTCGAAGGTAGGCGTCCTCGAGGGTGGCCTCGTCGGGGCGGCGCAGGCTCGCTGCGGTTCCCTCGCCAACGACGCGGCCGTCGTTCAGGACGACGATCCGGTCGGCGAGTGCCTCTGCTTCCTCGAGGTGATGGGTCGTGAGCAGCACGGTACCGCCGGCCGCGGCATGGGCTCGAATCGCCTCCCAGACGTGCCGTCGCGACTCGACGTCCAGCCCCGCGGTCGGCTCGTCGAGGAGCGCGAGTCGGGCCGGTCCTGCGAACGCGCCGGCGACGGCCAGGCGTCGCCGCTGCCCTCCCGAGATGCCGCCCGTCTGCCGCGCGGCGACCTCCTTCAGGCCGAAACGCTCGAGGATGTCGTTGCGAGCCCGTGTTCCGTCGTAGTGGGCGAGGACGAAGTCGACGACCTCGCGCACGCGGAGCGTCGGCGGGAACGACATCTCCTGCGGCGTCGCTGCCACCGTCGCCCGAGCGGAGGGCGACGACGCGTCGCGATCGAAGACGCGGACTGCGCCGGCATCGGCGCGCCGGAGGCCGAGGACGATGCTGAGGAGCGTCGTCTTGCCGGCCCCGTTCGGCCCGAGCAGCGCGACGATCTCACCCTCGAAGACGGTGAGGTCGACACCGCACAGCGCCTCGACCCGACCGAAGCTCTTCGCCACCGCTCGCACGGAGAGCGCCGCCCTCGGTGCCGAGACGAGTGGGGCCCCCGGGGGTGCACCGGACCGAGCTGCGAGGACGAGGACGTTGTAGAGGGCGTGGCTCCCGGCGACCGCGAGGAGGCTCCCGGTGAGGACGAACAACGTGCCGAATACGAGTCCGGTGCCGAGATGGACGACGACTCCGCGGGCACGCTGCGCCGGGAAATGCGTCGCGGCGAAGCCGCCCGCGGAGACTGCGAGCGCGGCGCCCAGGCCGAGCCCCGGTGCGAGCCGAGTGAGCGCGAAGCCGCGCCAGATCACCTCCTCGCTCGCGCCGACGGCAACGGCGGCACCGAGGACCGCCGGAGAGAAGAGGTCGAGTGCTCGCCGCGCGCGGCCGGCGAGTACCGCGAACAGCAGAACGGCGGCCGCACCCCCGATCGGAAGAGCGATCACCGGTGAGACGGGTGCGCGGGGCGGGTGTGTCGGCGCGAACGCGAGGAGCAGGAACGCGCAGATGGGAAACGCGAGGATCCAGCTCAGAGGTGCAGCCGGCCGCACGGTCATGTGACTCCTCCGAGCACGATGCCGTACAGCACCGACTCGTCGACCCCGTCGACTCCGAGCAAGGTCTCGACCCGGGTGTCGAAGAAGCCGCCGAGAGGCAAGGCGGGCACGTCGAGCGCCGTCGCCGCCAGCAGGAGGTTCTGGCTTGCGTGCCCGGCTTCGAGCAGCGCAAAGCGGTAGCCGCGCAGGCCGTACTTGAAGCGCGTCCGCCAGAAGACGGCCGTGAAAAAGACGACGGCCGCTGCGTCGGCCAGGAGCTCGGGCATGGGTGTCGTCCCGGCGAGGTCGTTCGCCACGGGCCGCTCGTCAACGATCTCGAGTGCCGGGCGGAGAGGATCGACGTGGAAGACCCCCTCCGGCACGTCGCTGACGAGCCGGGTGACGACGTACAGCTCGAGCGGGTAGAGCGCTCCGCCCGACGGGGCGGTGCGCCGTCCTTCGACGGAACGGCCGTACGCGGCGGCGACAAGCGTCGCAAGCGCCCGTCGGTCCAGGACGCGCAACTCGCCGGCTCGTCTGCTGCGGCGCGCCGTGAGCGTTGACCAGAGCGACGCCGGCGTCGGCTCGGGCGGGTCGAGCGCGATTGCGGGGAGCTGTCGGTTCAGCCTGCCCGGGCGGCCGGAGAGCGTTTGCAGGGCCGCGCTCGCGGCCAGACGGGCCATCCCTGCCCCCGCGCGCTCACCCAGTGCC
>DATFMW010000433.1:0-6003 GCA_035266765.1 Gaiellaceae bacterium
GCAACGCGACCGAGGCGATCAACCTCGTCGCCTACGCGTGGGGGCTCACGAACCTCGTCCCCGGCGACCTGATCGTCATCACCGAGCTCGAGCACCACTCGAACTTCGTCCCCTGGCAGTTCATCGCGGGCAAGACCGGCGCGTCGCTCCGGATGATCCCGCTCGACGACAACGGCGAGCTCGAGCTCTCCGGGCTCGACGCGCTCGCCGCCGGCGGCACCGTGAAGGTCGTGGCGACGAACCTCGTCTCGAACTCGCTCGGGACGATCAGCCCGGTCGCGACGCTCGCGGCGTGGGCGCACGACCAGGGCGCGATCTTCGTCTGCGACGCGGCCCAGGCGGCGCCGCACATGGCGCTCGACGTGCAGGCGCTCGACGTCGATTTCCTCGCCTTCTCCGGCCACAAGATGTGCGGCCCGAGCGGGATCGGCGCGCTCTGGGGGCGCACCGAGATCCTCCGCCGGATGGAGCCGTTTCTCACCGGCGGCCACATGATCAACTCGGTGCGCCTCGACAGGACGACGTGGGGCGAGCTGCCGCACAAGTTCGAGGCGGGCACCGCGCCGATGGCGGAGGCGGTCGGCCTCGGCGCCGCGATCGACTACCTCGACGCCGTCGGGTTCGACGCGATCGAGACGCACGAGCACGAGCTCGCCGCGTACGCGCTCGGCCGCCTCGCCGAGGTGCCGGGGATCACGCTCTACGGCCCGCCCGCCGACCGGCGCGCCGGGATCGTCTCCTTCAACCTCGACGACATCCACCCGCACGACGTCGCGCAGATCCTCGATGCACACGGCGTCGCGATCCGCGCCGGCCACCACTGCTGCCAGCCGCTGATGCAGAAGCTCGGCGTCACCGCGACGAACCGGGCGAGCTTCTACCTGTACACGGTCCCCGAGGAGATCGACCAGCTCGTCGAGGCGATCCACGCCGCCCGTAAGGTGTTTGCATGAGCGATCCGGGGTTCGAGCAGATGTATCGGGAGATCATCCTCGACCACTACAAGAACCCGCGCGGACACGGGGTGATCGAGGACGCCGACGCCGAGGCCGAGGGGCAGAACCCGCTCTGCGGCGACGAGGTCTCGATCTACGTCGCCTTCGGCGAGGACCGGGAGACGATCGACGAGGTCAAGTTCTCCGGGCGCGGCTGCGCGATCTCGCAGGCCGCGACGTCGATGCTGACCGAGATGGCGAAGGGCCGGACGGCGACCGAGGTGGCGACGATGGACAAGGACGAGCTGCTCGACCAGATCGGGATCCCGCTCACGCCGGTGCGGCTGAAGTGCGCGATGCTCGGCCTGACGACGCTGAAGGTCGCGCTGCACAAGGCGAAGGGCACCCCGCTCCCCGACGGCCTCGCCGACTACGGCGAGCTCGAGTTGAGCTAGGCCCGCCGCCGTGCCCGAGATCGACGTCGCGCCCGCGGACGAGTTCCCGCCCGGCTCCGTGAAGATCGTCACCGCCGGGCCCGCGGTCCACGTCGGCGTCTACAACTGCGGCGGCACCCTCTACGCAATCGAGGACCGCTGCTCGCACGACGACGGACCGCTCTGCGAGGGCGAGTGGGACGAGGATCTCTGCCGCGTGATCTGCCCCCGCCACGGCGCCCAGTTCGACCTCGCGACAGGCAACGCGCTGACACTGCCGGCCTACGAGCCTGTCCCGACGTACCCGGTGCGGATCGTGGACGGCGTTGTTCGTGTCGACGTCGACTGACGACCAGCCGCGCTGCTGGCCCACGACCGACCCGCTCTACGTCGCCTACCACGACGAGGAGTGGGGCCGGCCGGTCACCGACGAGCGCGGCCTCTACGAGCGGCTCTGCCTCGAGGGCTTCCAGTCGGGGCTCTCCTGGCTGACGATCCTGCGCAAGCGCGAGAGCTTCCGGGCGGCGTTCGCGGGCTTCGACCCGGAGCGGGTCGCCCGTTTCGGCGAGCGCGACGTCGAGCGCCTGCTCGGCGACGCGGGCATCGTCCGCCACCGCGGCAAGATCGAAGCGGCGATCGCAAACGCGCGCGCGACCCTCGCCCTGCGCGAGGCGGGCACGCCGCTGCACGAGCTCGTGTGGACACACCGCCTCGAGCGCTACGGCGTGCCGCAGGTCACCGACGACTGGTTCGCGCAGACGCCGGAGTCGGTCGCGCTCTCGAAACGCCTGAAGACGGCCGGGTTCCGCTTCGTCGGCCCGACGACGGTGTGGGCGGCGATGCAGGCCTGCGGCATCGTCAACGACCATCTCGCCGGCTGCTGGGTCAGAGGCGCGGTGGAGCAGGAGCGGGCCGCCGGCGCGCCCTCCTCGTAACGGGCTGTCACGAGCCGGGGCGTCAGGACTCGAGCAGCTCCTTCAGCCGCGCGAAGTCCCGGCGGAACTCCTTCTCCGCCCGGCGGGCCATGATCCCGGCCGCGAAGCCCGGCAGCAGCCCCGCGTCCCCCTCGCCGACGACCGTGAGCAGCGTGCCCCCGCCGACGGGTGCGAGCTCGTGCCGGACGGTGAACGGCACCGGACCGTCGAGCGCGCGCAACGTGAAGAGGCGCGGCGGCTCGTACTCGGCGATCTCGAGCGTCGTGTGCAGCTCGCGGCCGAGCAGGTGCCGCGACTCCTCGATCCGCGCCCCCAGCTCCGGCGGCCCGCCGCCCGCGATCCCGGCCGCGTGCACGCCCGACTGCCACGCCGTCAGGTTCGCGGTGTCGGTGAGATAGGAGAAGACGTCCTCCTGCGACCGCGCGATCTCGAGCGCCACTTCCGCACGCATACCCACAGGATAGGCTCGATGCGTGCTGGACGACCAGGTGCGTGCCGTGCTCGACCGCCTCGCCGCAGAGGACGCCGCCGAGCGCGAGCAGGGGTTGCCGCAGGCGGTGCGCGCGCGAGCCGTCGCCCCGACGACGGGCCGCTTCCTCTTCTCGCTCGTCGCCCCGCAGACCGCCTGCGCGGTGCTCGAGCTCGGCGGCTCGCGCGGCACCTCGACGATCTGGCTCGCCGCCGGCGTCCGCTACCTCGGCGGCCGCGTGCTCTCGATCGAGCAGGACCCGCTCAAGATCGAGGCGTGGCACCGGAACATCGAGGAGGCCGGGCTCGCCGACTGGGCGGAGCTCGTCGAGGGCGACGCGCTCGCGGCGCTCGCCGAGATCGACGACGTGTTCGACGTCGTGTTCGTCGACGCCGAGAAGGAGGACTACGAGCAGCTGTTCCAGCTCGCCCGCGACAAGGTCGAGCCGGGCGGGCTCGTCGTCGCCGACAACGTCCTCTCCCACCCCGACCCGCTCGCCCTCTACAGCGCCGCGCGCCAGGCCGACCCGACGCTCGAGAGCGTCACCGTTCCGCTCGACCGCGGGCTCGAGCTCAGCGTGGTTTTGCGCTGACAGACCGGTTCGCTAAGGTTGCTGGTACCGCGGAAAGGAGGTGGTCCGGCAGTGATTTCAGACAGTACGGGCAGTGGAGGTACCAGCCGGTAGAGGTGCTGTCCCCGGGACCTACGGGGAACCGCCTAGCCAGCGTGGGGGACGACGCGTTCCGCGCCGCCCGGCCTTGAAGCCGGAGCAGGAAAGCGCCTCTGCCAATACGTGCTGGTAGCCGAGTCGAGAGGCCCCGCAAGGGGCCTCTCTTCATTTCCGTCTTCGTTAGGCAGCGAGCTGCACGCTCGGCACCGCGGCAGCCGCCAGCGTCTCCAGGTGGAGCCGCAGCTGCTCGCGCACCTCGGCGTCGAGCAGGCGGCCCGCCGCGTCGAAGCGCTCGTGCGCACGGGCGACCGGGATCTCGGTGCCGACGACGCGCGCGCCGGCGGCGCCGAGAATCTTCTTCAGGTCGGTCTGCGCCCAGAGAGCCCCGAACTGCCCGGTGCTCGCACCGACGACGGCGACGGTCTTCCCGGTGAGCGCGGCCTCGGTCGCCGGCCGGGACGCCCAGTCGATCGCGTTCTTCAACCCGCCGGGCACGGAGCCGTTGAACTCGGGCGTCGCGAAGAGGATCGCATCCGTCGCAGCCCAGCCGGCGCGGAGGCGGTCGACGGACGCGGGCGCCTCGCGGGCCTCGAGATCCTGGTCGTAGACCGGCAGGCCGCCGATCCCCTCCCACAGCTCGAGCTCGACGCCCGCCCGAGCGACCTCGGCGGCCGCACGCAGCAGGCTCGTGTTGTACGAGTCGCCGCGCAGGCTGCCGGAGACGGCCAGGATCTTCATCGTCAGGCCTCCTGACGGACGAGCGCGAGCTCAGCGATCAGCTTCACGTCGGTGCCGAGGTAGTCGCCGCCGCCCTGGTTCGGCGCGTTCCAGCTGACGCCGAAGTCGGTGCGGTCGATGGTCGCCTCGAGCCGGAGGCCGAGGCGCTCGCGGCCGAACGGGTCGACGGACGGAGCCGGAGCGACGGCGCCGTCGATCGTGATCGAGCGCGTCTCGCCCTTGATCGTCAGCTCGCCGGAACCCTGGACGCGGTCGCCGTCGAGGTGACGCAGATCGGTGGCGCGGAACTCGATCTCGGGATACCGCTCGGCGTCGAAGAAGTCCGGCGTCTGGAGATGGCCGCCCAGCTGCTCATCCTTGACGTCGACGCTCGCGACCCTCGCCGAGCCCTGGAGCGACGGCTCGTCACCGGCGACGAGAACTGCGGAGAAGTCCGTGAAGCTGCCGCGAAACGTGTTCACGCCCGCGTACGCCACCTCGAACGAGACGTTCGAGTGGACGGGATCGGCGGCCCACGTGCCGGCCGGAGCGATCTGCCCGGTGCTCTCGATGACGGACATGTGAGAATTGCCTCCTCGTGAAATGATGGATATACTTGAGTTCGCAATGATCTTAGCGAGGAAAGCTTGTCAAGTCAAGTATTGAGCGCACAAGTATCCGCACAACCCGGTCTCGCGGCCTGGCTGCGCTTCCTGCGTGCGCACGCGGCGATCACACGCGAGCTGTCTGCGCGCCTCGAGGCCGGCCACGGCCTGACGCTCAGCGACTACGACGTGCTCGTCCAGCTCTACCACGCACCCGACCGGCGCATGCGCCGCGTCGACATCGCCCGCAGCGTCCTGCTGACCGCGTCGGGCGTCACGCGCCTGCTCGACGGGCTCGAACGAGCCGGCTGGGTCTGCAAGGACCGCTGCCCCGAGGACGCACGTGTCACGTATGCCGTTCTCACCGACGCGGGCCTCGAGAAGTTCGAGACGGCCGAGGCGAGCCACGTCGCCGACATCGAGGAGCTCTTCGGCTCGAAGTTCGACGAACACGAGCGTTCATTCCTCGCCGAGCTGCTCGGACGGCTGCCGCTCGCCGAGACATCCCCCGCCTGCACCACCGAGGAGGTTTCCGTATGAGCCACGCGTTCTCATCGCTCGACGAGCTGGGCGAGGGGCCCGGCTTCCGCAAAATCCGGCCGGCACTCGGCGTAACCGCGTTCGGCGTGAACGGGCTCGTGCTCGCCCCCGGCCACGACGGCTTCCTCCACTACCACGACTCCCAGGACGAGCTCTACTTCGTCCACCGCGGCCGGGTCGAGATCGAGGTCGAGGGCGAGACGCGCGAGCTCGGCGAGGGCGGCCTGTTCCACGCGGAGTCGACAACGCCGCGCAAGGTCTCGAACCCGTTCGCCGAAGAGGCCGTGCTGGTGATCGTCGGCGGCAAGGACGGCTACGTCGAGCGCGACGGGCACCTCGTCGACGCCGCGGACGCCGAACGGCGCGCGGGCTTCGGCAAGGCGAAGAGCTAGTACGGCCTCTCGTAACGTTCGACCGGAAGCGCGGATCTTCGGAGGCCGCACGTGCGGCCGCTTCGCGGCCGGATGGTTGTTGCTCTTGACGGTGAGGGCCACTGCGGGGCGGCTGACGGAGAGCGGGCGGCACGGGTCGACGGCACGCGAAAGCCGAAGGCCATCCCGGCCGCGGAGCGGCCGGTTCGTGCGACGTCGAGAGACGCCGGTTTCCGGTGCAACGCTGGGAGACGCCGCACTAGAGCTTCACGACGGCGCGGATCTCGCCGCCCTGCCCGAGCCGCTCGAGGCGCTCGGGGACCTCGT
>DATFMW010000434.1:0-2404 GCA_035266765.1 Gaiellaceae bacterium
CGCGGTCATCAACGTCCACCTGAAGGGCCACTTCTCCCCCACCCGCCACGCCGCCGCCCACTGGCGCGAGCGCGCGAAGGCGGGCGACGAGGTGCGCGGGCGCGTCGTCAACACGGCGAGCCCGTCGGGCGTCTTCGGCAACGTCGGCCAGGCGAACTACGGCGCCGCGAAGGCCGGCATCGCCGCGTTCACGCTGATCGTCGCCCAGGAGCTCGGGCGCTACGGCGTCACAGTCAACTGCCTCGCCCCGAACGCACGGACGCGCATGACCGAGGAGACGTTCGACATGGGCGAGCCGGGCGAGGGCTTCGACCCGCTCGACCCGGCGAACATGTCGCCCGTCGTCGTCGCACTCTGCGCAGACGAGGCCCAGGACATCACCGGCCAGGTCTTCCACGTCTGGGGCGGCGCCGTCAACGCGCTCCAGGGCTGGACCGCGGGCGAGATGTTCGAGCGCGCGGACGGCTGGGACGCCGACGGGCTGCTCGCCGCGCTGCGCGAACGCTACCCCGCGGGCGTCGCGCCGCCCGGGATGGTCGCCGGCATGCAGGCCGCCGGGGGCCACTCGCTCAAAGCGACGTGACCACGCCTCCGCGCCGGCGCGTCTACCTGATGCGCCACGCGCAGGTGCGCTACTTCCAGGGCGTCCGCCCCGAGGACGTCCGGCTCACCGAAGCGGGGCGCCGCCAGGCCGACGCGGCCGCGGCCGCGCTCGCGGAGATAACGTTCGACCGCGTCGTCACGAGCGGCCTGCCGCGCACGCTCGAGACCGCCCGGATCGTCGCGCCCGGCCTCGAGCCGGAGACGCGGAGCGAGCTGCGCGAGATCGAGAGCGGCGACATCCGCCCCCTCTCGCCGGAACACGTGCAGGAGATGATGACCGCAGCCTTCCGCGGCGTCGTGCCGCTCGACACCCCGTTCCTCGGCGGTGAGACCGTCGGTGCGCTCCTCGACCGCGTCCTCCCCGCGCTCGACGCCCTGCTCGGCGAGCCCGACTGGGACGTGCTGCTGCTCGTCCTGCACGGCGCCGTCAACCGGGCGATCCTCAGCCGCGCGATCGCCGGCGAGGGCGTCTTCCTCGGCGCGTTCGAGCAGTCGCCCGGCTGCGTCAACGTCCTCGACGTCTCGGCCGCGGGAGAGTGGATCGTGCGCGCGGTGAACCACACACCGTACGACCCGGCGCACGCGCGCGCGGCCCGCGAGACGACGATGGAGCAGCTCTGGCAGGAGTACCTCGCGTCGCGCGAGCGAGCCTGAACGGCCTTGACTCGCGATTCAATCCGGCCTGACTCGGGCCCCGAAATGGTCTAGGGTTGGGCGGCTCCGGATGGGTCTGCTCACGCTCGAGAACGCACGTCTTCGCTTCGGCGGCATCGTCGCTCTGGACGATGTCTCGCTCGATGTCGCCGAGGGCACGATCGCCGGCCTGATCGGCCCGAACGGCGCCGGCAAGACAACCGCGTTCAACGTCATCACCGGCCTTTACCGGCTCGAGTCCGGCAACGTCGCCTTCGACGGGCAGTCGCTGCGGCGGACGCCGCCGAGCCGCATGATCCGGCTCGGGATCGCACGCACGTTCCAGAACGTCGAGCTCTTTCCGACGATGACCGTGCTCGAGAACGTCCTTGTCGGTGCGCACACCGTCACGCGCTTCCAGCGAGAGCGGACGGCGCGACGTCGAGCGCTCGAGACACTCGACTACGTCGGCATCGCCGAGGTCGCGACGCGTCGTGCCGCCGGACTCCCGTTCGGCACGCTGAAGCGGATCGAGCTCGCCCGCGCGCTCGTCTCGGGCCCGCGCCTGATCCTGCTCGACGAGCCGGCCGGCGGGCTCAACCACGAGGAGGTCTCCGAGCTGGCGACGTTCATCCGCCGGCTGCGCGACGAGCGCAAGCTCACCGTCCTGCTCGTCGAGCACCACATGAACCTCGTGATGGAGGTCTCCGACCACGTGACGGTGCTGAACTTCGGCCGCACGATCGCCAGCGGTCCGCCTGCCGAGGTTCAGCGCAACCCGGACGTGATCGAGGCGTACCTCGGCGGCGAGCTCGAGACGACAACATGAAGCGCCGTCTGCCACCCCTGCGACGCACGCGCGTTCCTCGGGCGCCGCTGACGGTGCGGGGCCGGAGATCACAGTATGGAAATACGGGGCCGGAGAGCACCGTGCGTAGGCTCGACGGAGCACGGCAAGGAGCGGAGGAACCGGCTTTGCCGGCGCCGGAGCGGACAGCCGTGCCGTCAGCGGTGTCAGTCGCCGGCGGAGCCGAGCTCTGCCCGGCGGGAGCCGACGACGGCGAGGGGCGCGCGTGACGGCACTCCTGGAATTGAAGGACGTCGAGGCGCGTTACGGCCCCGTTCAGGTGCTGCACGGCATCTCGCTCACGGTCGAGGAGGGGCGCAT
>DATFMW010000435.1:0-6993 GCA_035266765.1 Gaiellaceae bacterium
GGTCGATCAGGTGGTGCTGCGGCTCGCCACCGCGCAGCCAGTGCCGGGTGCCCGTGCCGCTCGTGGCCATGCCGCCGTGCTCGAGCGTGACGGTGCCGCCGCCCGGGAGGCCGACGACGACCGGCTCGCCGCGCGCGGCGATGTCACCGCCCACCGAGACGAAGCCCGGCCCGTCGAGCAGCGCCGCCGCGTCGTCGACCGCCATCGCCTTGACGACGCCGTTCAGGTCGAGCAGCGTGCCGGCGGGCCGGACGAGCAGGCGCGCACCGGTGCGGAGGGAACGCCAGTCGGCGGGCGGAGGCACGGGCGCAAGCGGCCCGTCGGCGGGCAGGTCCGCGAGATCGGCGTCGTACCCGGCCGCCTCGATTGCGGCACCGAGCGTCGGGTCGACGAGCCCGTCGGTCGCCCGGGCCGCGGCGAGCGCAGCGCGCACCGCGCGCAGGAACTCGGACGAGGCGGGCACGACGTCGCCCGCCGCGGCGTTCACGCGGCGGAGCTCGCTATCCGGACGAAAACGGGAGAAGCGCGCGTCGCGCTCGGCGAAGAGGCTCTCGATCGCGGCGAGGCCGACCGGGCGGGCGCCGGCGACGACCACGTCGCAGCCCATGGAGCGGAAGCCGCCGGTCACGAGGTCGCGCTCTGGACCTGCGGGGCCGGCTGGACGCCGGAGCCCCCGCTCGACGACGGTCCGATCGAGCCGCCGCCGAGCGAGAGACCCTGGTTCACCTCGGAGGAGATGCCCGCGGGGGGCACGAGCTGTGTGCGGCTGCCCGCCGCCACCCCGGGGTTGGTCTGCCGGGCGAGCATGAGCGCGACGACGAAGCCGCCCGCGGCGGTGAGGGTGACCGCCCGCTTGGCGGCGGCGGCGCGTCTGCGTCCCGCGTCGACTCTCGATGCGTCCGGCATGCCCCTCATCTCAGCGGCGACGTGTGAGAGGGCACTGAGACGGGCCTAAGACTTCGGTGAGAAGACCGCGCCTTCACACCCCTCTCATCTATCTCATAGGTTCTCGATGGATCGTCTACGGCGTGAGCGCAATCGGCGCCAAGGTCTCCGGGCGGTTCCCGCGCGAGCGTCTCGGCCGGCTCGGCCTCGTCAACGGCGTCCTCGCGGTGTTGCTCGTGGCCGCGGGCGTCGGGGCGTATCTCGTCGTCTCGAGCACGCAGCAGACCGCGACCGGCACCGTGCGGACGGCGGCGGTCGCACGCGGCGTCGTCCTCTCGACCGTCTCCGCGACCGGCGCGCTCCAGTCGGCGAGCCAGCTCGCGGTCGGCTTCGAGTCGGCCGGGACGCTCGCTGCCGTGAACGTGAAGGCCGGCCAGAACGTGAAGAAGGGCCAGGTCCTGGGCCGGATCGACCCGACCTCGGCCCGCCAGGCGGTGAGCCAGGCGGAGGCGTCGCTCGCCTCGACGCAGGCGTCCTACCAGGACACGCTCACCGGCGAGACCGCGGTGCAGCGCCGCCAGGACGCGCTCTCGATCGCGCAGGCCCGGCAGTCGCTCGCGAACGCGAACGCGTCGCTCGCCGCGACGAAGCGCTCGATCGCCCTCGACAAGCAGACCTCGGCGGCGAGCATCGCCCAGGCGAAGAAGTCGCTCGCGGTCGACAGGGGTCAGCTGCAGGTCGACCTCGCCCAGCGGACGAAGGATCGGACTCCGTATGCGACCGTCGCCGCCGCGCAGGCCACGGTCGACGCCGCCCAGGCGACGCTCACCGCCGCGCAGGCCACCCAGCGGGCCGACCAGCTGACCCATCTCGACGCCCAGACCCAGCAGCAGAACGATCAGGCCGCCTACAACGCGGCGAAGGCGGCCGGCTCGACGAGCGAGCAGGCGAAGTTCACCGCCGCGCTCGCCGAGGACACGAAGACCCTGAACGCGAACCAGACGACGCTGACGAAGGACGGCTACGCGGTCAGCGACGCGCAGAGCGCGCTCAGCACCGCCCAGGGCTACCTCACGGCGCTCGAGAACGACGCGAAAGCGATCCAGGCCGACGAGCAGAAGATCGCCTCCGACAACGACGCGATCGCGAGCGCGGAGCGGAGCGCGCAGTCGACAAGGCAGAAGGACGCGCAGAGCCTCGTCTCCGCCCACCAGCAGATCGCCTCCTCGAAGCTGTCGCTCCAGACGACGCTCGCCTCGGTCGCCGCGAAGCAGGCGCCCCCGACCCCGGCCGCCCTCGCCCAGGCGAAGGCGAGCCTTCTCCAGGCGACGTTCTCGCTCGCGAACGCACGCAAGGCGCTTGCGCAGACGACGCTGCGTGCGCCGATCGCGGGCGTCGTCGCCGCGGTGAGCGGCACCGTCGGCGCGCAGGTCTCGGGCGGCGGCACCTCGGTGATCGCCTCCTCGTCGACGAGCTCGTCCGGCGGTGGCGGCGGCGGCGGCAACTCGAGCTCCGGCTTCGTGACGCTGACGAAGCTCACCGGCATGGAGATCCTCGCGAGCTTCAGCGAAACCGACGCCGCGAAGCTCAGGGTTGGCCAGCCGGCCACCGTGACCGTCGACGCGCTCCCGAACGAGCAGCTTGCCGCCCACGTGATCGCGGTCGCCTCGACGGCGACGACCTCGTCGAACGTCGTCACCTACGACGTCACGTTCGCGCTCGACCGCACGAACGCGCAGCTGAAGCCCGGGATGACCGCGAACGTCGACGTCGTCACCGCCGAGCAGGACAACGTCCTCCACGTCCCGACCGCCGCGGTGAACGGCAACGGCCGCAACGCGACGGTGAACGTGATGCGCAACGGCACCGAGCAGCGGGTACCGGTGACGACGGGCCTCCAGGGCGACTCGGCGACGGCGATCCTCAGCGGGCTGAAGGCGGGCGACGCGGTCGTGCTCCCGTCGGTGGCGATCTCGAGCTCGTCGGGAGGCACGCCCGGGAACCTCGGGGGAGGAGGAGGCGGAGGCCGCGGCCGCCTCCTCAGAGGCCTGGGCGGGTGAGCGTCGTCCGCCGTCGCCCGATGCTCCTGCTCCGCGGGGTGACGAAGAGCTACGGCAGCGGCGAGATCGCGGTTCACGCCCTGCAGGGGATCGACCTCGCCGTCGAGCGCGGCGACTTCGTCGCGATCATGGGCGCGTCGGGTAGCGGCAAGTCGACGCTGATGAACCTCGTCGGCTGCCTCGACGTCCCCACGAGCGGCCGCTGCCTGCTCGAGGGCGTAGACGTGGCGCAGCTCGACGACTTCGAGCTCGCCTACATCCGCAACCGGCGGATCGGGTTCGTGTTCCAGAGCTTCAACCTGATCCCGCGCACCTCGGCGCTGCGCAACGTCGAGCTGCCGCTGATCTACGCGCGCGTGCCGCGCCACGAGCGGCGGCGCCTGGCCGAGGAGGCGCTCGAGTCGGTCGGCCTCACCGACCGGATGCACCACGGCCCCTCCGAGCTCTCCGGCGGCCAGCAGCAGCGCGTCGCGATCGCCCGCGCGATCGTGACCGAGCCGGCGATCGTGCTCGCCGACGAGCCGACCGGCAACCTCGACACGGCCTCGAGCCACGAGGTGATGCAGATCTTCGCCCGGCTCAACGCCGCCGGCCGCACGATCGTGATGATCACGCACGAGCCCGAGATCACCGACTATGCCAAGCGAGCCGTCCATCTCGTCGACGGCCGGATCGAATCCGACCGGCGCAACGCGGCGCTCGACGCGCCGCCGCCGAAGCTCGACCCGCCCCGGGTGGAGCCGATCAGCGCATGAGCATCATCGAGTCCTTCCGGATGGCCGTCCAGGGCGTGCTCTCGAACCGGCTCCGCTCGCTCCTGACGATGCTCGGGATCACGATCGGCGTCGCCGCGGTGATCATCCTCGTCGCCGTCGGCAACGGCTCCTCTGCCGCGGTGCAGCAGCAGATCGAGGGCCTCGGCACGAACATCGTCACGGTCATGCCCGGTGGGTTCGGCCGCGGCCGCGGCTCGGGTGGGCGCCGGAGTTCGTTCACGCAGCTGACGCTGAAAGACGTGAAGGCGCTCCAGGACGCAAACGCGGCGCCCGACGTGAAGTCGGTGACTCCCGTCGTGGACGCGCAGTCGGTGACGACGACCTTCGGCTCCGCCACGTATTCCCCGGCGCAGTTCGTCGGCACGACGCCCTCCTACGAGGAGGCGCGCAAGGCGCCGGTGCAGGCGGGCACGTTCATCACGCCGCAGGAGGAGTCCCAGCACGCGCGCGTCGTCGTGCTCGGCACGACCGTCGTCACGAACCTGTTCGGGAACGCGAACCCGCTCGGCCAGACCGTCAAGGTGAACGGGATCAACTTCACCGTCACGGGCGTCCTCGTCGCCAAGGGCACGAACGGCTTCCAGGACCAGGACGACATCGCGATCGCGCCGCTCTCGACGACGCAGGAGCTCCTCACCGGCGTCACGGGCGGTCTCAGCCAGATCGTGATCGAGGCGACGTCGAGCGGCACCGTGAACGCGGCCGAGGCCGAGGCGACCTCGATCCTCACCCCGACGCATTCGTCGAACGGGACGGCCGAGTTCCGCGTCCTCAACCAGGCCTCGCTGCTCTCGACGACCGCCTCGACGAACCACGTCTTCACGGTGCTGCTGGCCGCCGTGGCCGCGATTTCCCTGCTCGTCGGCGGGATCGGCGTCATGAACATCATGCTCGTCACCGTCACCGAGCGAACGCGCGAGATCGGTATCCGCAAGGCGATCGGCGCCCGCCGCAGCGACGTCCTCGCGCAGTTCCTGACCGAGGCGGTGCTGCTCTCGGTGCTCGGCGGCCTGCTCGGCGTGGCCGCCGGCCTCGTCGGCAGCCGCTTCAAGATCGTCGGCGTCCAGCCGGTCGTCGAGTCGTATTCCGTCTTCCTCGCCCTCGGCGTCGGCGTCGCCGTCGGGCTCTTCTTCGGCATCTATCCCGCGAACCGAGCCGCCTCGCTCAGACCGATCGAGGCGCTCCGCTACGAGTAGGAGTGATCCCCGCCTTGGCGACCTTCGACAGCAATCTCGAACCGAACGCGCTCGACGACGAGTACGAGACCGAGCCGCTGCCGCTTCCCCGCCGGCGCCGGCTGCCCAAGCTGACGGCCGCGCTCGTGGTGGCCGTCGTCGGCGCGGGCATGTTCATCGCCGGGGCCGCGGCGCAGAAGCACTGGGGCTCGTCCGGCTCGTCGGCCGGCGCCCGGAACGACGCCGCCGCCGCCGCGCTTGCGGCCCGCCTCGGCGGCGGCGCGGCGGGCGGTACCCGCGCCGGCGGCGCCCGGAACGGCGGTGGGGGTGGCCTACTCGGCGGCGGGGCGACCGTCGGCACCGTGGGCGTGATCAAGGGCTCGACGCTCTACGTCACCGACGCGAGCGGCAACACCGTCAAGGTCGTCACCTTGCCCGCCTCGACCGTGAGCAAGACGGTCGACGCGACCGTGAACGCGATCCACCCCGGCGACACCGTGGTCGTGCGCGGGACGGCCGGCAAGAACGGCGAGATCACCGCCGAATCGATCAGCATCGGCACCGGCGGCCTCGGCCGCGGAGGCGGCGGGAACGGCGGCGGCGGTAACGGCTCGGGCGGCGGCGCGAGCGGATTCGGAAGCAGCGACAGCGGAGCCCCGAGCGGGTTCGGCGGATGAGGAGGCTGAGCGTGCACAAGCTAACCGTGAGGAGAGCGGCGCTTCCGCTCGGGATCGCCGCGACGGCGGCCCTCGTCGCCGCCGGCGTCGCCGCAGCGGCAGCCCCGGTACGGGGATCGATCGCGGGGCCGGTCACCGCGGTGAAGGGCAAGACGTTCACCGTCAAGACGTCGCTCAGCCCGACGGGCAGCTCGAAGGTCACGGTCGGCTCGAAGACGCAGATCACGACCCAGGCGACCGGGACGCGCACCGACCTGAAGAAGGGCACGTGCGTCACGGCGACGGGGCCGAAGAAGGGCAGCGTCGTCACGGCGCAGCGCGTATCGATCGTGCCTGCGGTCGGCGGCAAGTGCACGGCCGGGCTCGGCCGCAGGGCCGGCAGCGGCAACCGGGTCCGCCCGCCCAGGACAGGCTCCCAGCGCCCACCCGGCAGCGGCTCCGGCGGTCAGGGCTTCAAGCGGCCCGCGAACTTCGGCGTCGCCTTCGGCAGCGTCTCGGCGATCAAGGGCTCGACGGTCACGGTGAAGGGGCAGCAGGGCTCGACGAAGGTCACCGTCTCGGCCAAGACGAAGATCACGAAGACGGTGCACGTGGGCGTGAAGGCGATCAAGCGCACGTCATGCGCCTTCGTCGACGGGACGAGCACCGACAAGGGCGTCACGGTGATCGCGCAGAGCGTCAGGCTCTCGCAGCCGCGCAACGGCAGCTGCACGTTCGGCGGCGGCCGCCGCGGGCCGTAGTCCCTGCCGGGGAAGGGGCACGCCCGGAAGCGGGACCGTCCCCCTGCTCCATTCCGGGGACGGCAGGCCAGATGAGGGTGCCTTTCGGGAGTTGTTTGGAGTTTCTATCCCGAATTGTGAGCGAACTTTGTAGATCTCCCCCGAAAGGGGGATACCCGGCGCGAGGAGTCGGTGGTCAAATGAGGCTCCCCGGACGACAGAGCGGCGCTCTTTTCATGCGGCCGCGCCCTTGCCGAAGGGCCTCCTCCAGTTTTGATGCGGAATCTCCGCCTCCTTCTTGTCATGCTCGGCGTCATCCTCACCGTGGCGCTGGCTCTGCTGCGCCCGCTTCCGTCGCGGGCCGCCGCGATGCCGCCCACGTCGGGCCCATCCCCGACGAGCGCCGAAGAGCCGCCGCCCCTGTCGGGTGCCGTCACACGGCGGCACAAGCAGAAACGGAAGCTGACACGCCGCGCGAAGCGACACCTCGCCGCCGTACGGCGCGCCGAGCACAAGCTCGCCGTCGGCCGTAACGTCGCCCGCTACGCGCGGCACCTGCTCGGCGTCCCGTACCGCTACGGCGGCACGTCGCCCCGCACCGGCTTCGACTGCTCCGGCCTCGTCCGCTACGTCTACTCCCACTTCGGCATCTCCCTCGCCCACTCGAGCTTCGCCGACATGATCCGGGGGCACCGGGTCTT
>DATFMW010000436.1:0-5062 GCA_035266765.1 Gaiellaceae bacterium
CGATCTTCACCATCTCGCCGACCATCGGCGGGAACACCGGGTTCTCGATCAGCGGCTGGGCGATCGGGACGCCGCGCTGGACGCTTTCCCGCACGTCTGCGAGGGCGGACTCGATCACCCAGTTGCCGGCGGTCTGGCCCGTGATCTCGAGCGCCTTGATGATGTCCACGCCGGCGCCGACGAGGGTGGAGAGCGTCCGGGAGAAGCGCGCCATCGTCACCTTGCGCACGGTCTCTCCGATCCGCATCGGGACGCGCAGCTTGAACCGGTCCCAGACCGGCCGGCCGCTCTCGGTCGCCTTCCACCAGCGGAAGACGAACGGCGCCGCGGCGAGCGTCGGGAGCACGATGAACCAGTAGTTGCGCAGGATGTTCGACGCGCCAACGACGTACTGGGTCAGCATCGGCAGCTGGCCGTTCAGCTGCGCGAAGATCTTCACGAAGACCGGGACGAGGAACAGCAGCATCCCGATCAGGACGAGCGTCGCGAAGACGAGCACGAGCGTCGGATAGATCATCGCCCCCTTGACGCGGCGCCGGATCTGCTCCTGCTTCTCGATCTGGAACGCGACCCGGTCGAGGACGATGTCGAGGATGCCGGCCGCCTCGCCCGCCTCGACCATCGAGACGTAGAGGCGCGAGAACACCTTCGGGTGGCGGGCCATCGCCTCCGAGAGGAGCAGGCCGCCCTCCACGTCCTGCCGCAGCTCCGTGACAATCGCCGCGAGCGCGGCCTCGTTCGTCTGCTCCTCGAGGATGACGAGCGCGGAGACGACGCTCAGCCCCGCGTCGATCATCGTCGCGAACTGGCGCGAGAAGACCTGAAGGGACTTGGCCTTGACCCCGCCGCCGAACGAGATCGAGTGCCGGCCGGGCGCGTCCCCGTCGCTGCCGAGCTCGCGGATCGACTCGGCGAGGAGCCCCCGCAGCCGCAGCTGCTCGCGCGCCGCGGCGGCGTCGCCGGCGCTGATCACGCCGTCGAGCTCCGCGCCCTGCGCGTTGATCGCCGAGTAGGCGAACGAGGCCATCGCCGGCTCAGCCTCCCGGCGCCGGGGTCGTGGTCGTGGTCGTGGTCGTCGCGCCGGACGGGCTCACGGCCGGCGCCGCCGTCCCCTGCGGGTAGAGCAGGAGCGTGTACTGCTTGCCGTCGGCGGTGTTCACGAGCGTGACCGGCTTGTTCACCTGCAGCGTCAGCGCCGACTGGCCGCTCGCATAGGAGCCGCCGGCGATCGCGACCTTCGCCGTCGTGGCGGTCAGCCCGACGAGCTGGAAGATCCCGTTCAGCGAGGTGTCGCTCGAGACCGGGAAGTCGGCGCCGAACGCGACGCTCGCCGGGACGCCGTTGACGGCGAGTACGGCCGAGCCCGGTGGCGGGGCGGGCGGTGCAGCGGGCGCCGCGGAAGCCTTCGCCGGCGTCGTCGTGGTGGTCGTGGCGCCGGACGCGGCGCCCGAGCCGGAGGAGCCGGTGGGCGGCGCGGACTTCGGGCCCTGCGCGGCGAACGGGTCCTTGGTCTCGAACCGGGAGAACGACTGCAGCTTCCCGGCACCGGCGGCCGGCTTCACGGCGTTGACGAGCCGCGTCGGTGCGGCTGCCGGCTGCCCGGCGGCCGGCGGCGTCGCCGAGCTCGGGGCGGCCGGGGAGGCGGCGCCCGGAGCCGGGGTCGTCGTCGAGGTCGTCGTCGTGACCGCCGCCGGCGCCGGCGAGGCGGACGTGCCTCCCCCGAGCGACTGCATCGTGTGGACGGCGTACGCGATCGCGAGCGCGAGCACGACCGAGAGGGCGATCGCGAGCTTCTTCTGCTTGGCCGCCTTGGCCTTTGCCACGTCGGCGCCTGTCTTCCTGGGCATGGTTCCCTCCTTCCGCGCCGGCTAGGCGCCGCTCGACGTGGACGTGGTGGTCGTGGTCGTGCCGGTCGTACCGGTCGACGTCGTGCCGGTCGTGGTCGCAGAGCCCGCGGGGGCCGCGCCGTAGACGTAGGCGTCGAGCGTCGCGGTCGCGCTCAGCGTCCGGCCGACGCCGGACGGGGTGAGCGCGACCGACGAGACCGAGAACAGCCGGCCGCGCGCGTCGAGGTCGCCGTGGCGCACGTCGACGAGCCGCTGCAACCGGAAGAGCAGGTCGGTGAGCGAGTAGAAGTCGCCGCTGAAGGTGAGCGAGATCGGCAGGACGCCGTAGTCGGTGCCCGTCGTCGAGGTGGGGGTGCCGGGCGCGATCGACACGACCGAGACGCCGGCGGCGCGCGACACCTGGTCGAGCTCGAGCAGGAGGTCGGGCATGTCGGCGGTCGACGGCATCGCCTTCGCGAGCCGGTACAGATCCGCGGTCCGGATCGTCGGCTGCACCGGCCGCGACGGGACGGCGGGGGGCGGGACGGGCGCCTGCGCCCGGACGATCGCCGCCTGGGTCGCGCCGAGCTCGGCGGCCGCGTTCGACGCCTGGTGGCGCTGCGGGGCGATCAGAAAGAACCAGCCGAGCGCGAGCAGGACGACGTTGCCGGCGACGACGAGCGCGACGGTCGCGCGGCCCGAGCGGCGGAGCCGCTTCACGAGGTCGCCCCCGTGGTCGTCGCGGCCGGGGCGGGCGCCTGTGCCGGGCTCGTCGCCGCGACCGGCGCGCCCTTCACGCTCGCGTCGATCTCGAAGCTCACCTGGCCGGTCGCCGGGTCGGCGGTGCTGTTTGCGAGCGTCACGTCGGCGAGGTCGGGGATCAGCATCAGCCGGGAGAGCAGCCGGGCGACACTGTCGTGCGAGAACGTGAGGCCGCTGAGCGCGAAGCCCTGCGCCGAGACGCCGGACGCCGCCCCAGGCGCGGGGGCCTTCATGGTGAGCGAGGAGACGGTGACGTCGGAGGGGACGACGAGCGAGAACTCGCGCAGCAGGCGGTCCCAGGCGATCCGGGTTGCGAGCACGCTCGCGACCGCCTGGAGGCGGGGCTGCTCCTCGCTCGTCACCGACGGGACGGGCACGATCGGCGTTGCCGGCGAGACCGGGGACGACTGCGTCGCCGCCTGCCGCTGAGCGACGATCTGAGCGAGCGAGGCGCGCGCGTCGGCGAGCTGGGCCCGCTGCGTGTTCACGTTCGCGTGGGCACGCGCGAAGCCGGCGGCGAGTGCGATCACGACGAGGACGGCGAGCACGGCGCCGACGACGAGTGCCGGCTCCTCCTCGCGGAAGCTCTTGCGGACGCGCAGGTCGCGCGGCAGGAGGTTGACGGCGCGCATCAGTCCTCGATCCCCAGGCCGATGGCGACGGCGAGCGAGCCGACCTGCTCGGTCTGCTCGGGGCGGCTCGCGACCGTGAGCCGCGCGAGCGGATTGCCGACGCGGACGGTCACGCCGACGAGCTGCTCGAGCTCGGCTGCGAGGCCGGGTAGCTGCGTCGTGCCGCCCGTGATCAGGATGTCGCCGATCCCGAGGCTGCCCGGCTGTGCCTGGTAGAACTGGAGCGAGGCGACGAGCTCGCGCGCGAACGACCGCAGCTCGCGCCGCACGGCCTCGAGCGCCGCGTCCACCTGGTCGTCGGTGAGCCCGGCGGGGATCCGGCTCCCGTCGAGGGCGAGCGAGTGCTTGACGTCGTCGACCTCGGACGGTGCGCGGTCGAGCGCGCGGGCGAGGGCGACGCTGAGCGTCGAGCCGCCCCACTCGAGCACGCGCGTGAACTCGCAAACGCGCCCGTCGGAGACCGCGAGCGTGGAGCGCTCGTGCCCGATTGCAACCGCGACGAGCGCCGACTCGCCCGGCTCGACCGGCGGGGCGAGCGCGCGGAGGAGCGCGAACGCCTCGAGGTCGACACCGGCGAGCACGATGCCCGCCTGCTTGCACGCGTCGACGTAGCGCTCGACGAGGTCGCGGTGCGCGACGACGAGCACGATCCGCCGTACCGACCGGCCCTCGCCGTCGACCGAGTTCGAGAGCACCTGGTAGTCGAGCACGGCCTCCTCGGGCGGAATCGGCAGCACCTCCTGCGCGCGGAAGCGGATCGCGTTCGCAAGCTGTCGCTCGTTCTCGATACCGACGACCTCGACCGTGCGGACGCCGATCCGGTTGCTCGAGATGCCGAGCCGGACGCCCTTGTGCGGCAGCTTGTTCGCGACGAAGAAGCTGTGCAGCGCAGCGACGAGCGCGTCGAGGTCGCGCACCTCGCCGGAGACGACGATCCCCGGCGCCAGCTCCTGGCGGGCCGCCTGCTGGAGCTCGGCGACGCCGTTGTTCGAGATGCGGGCCGCGGCGAGCTGCGAGGAGCCGATCTTGAGCCCGACGACGCGGGTCGTCGCGTGGCCGCCGCTCCGCGGCAGCGACGGGCGCGGCAGCGAGCGCCTGCGCCGGCGGGGTGCGTCCTCCGGGCCGCGGCTGCGGCCGAGCGAGATCTCCTTCTTCCAGAACGGCACCGGCGGCGGCTCGGCCTCCGGCTCCAGCCCCAGCTCGACGTCAGACGCAGACGCAAGCTCGGCGTCAGACGCAGGCGTGAGCTCGGCCTGAGACGCAGGCGCCGGCTCGACGTCAGACACGGGCGGCTGGACGACGACGGGCTCCAGCTCCGGCTCGGCCTCGAACTCGAGCTCCTGCCGGGACTCCGCCTCGGCCGCAGCGGACGCGTCGGCCTCCCACGCCGGACCGCCCCACTCCGCGTGCGCCGGCTCGGGAGCGGCCTCGGCCGGGTCGAAGACCTGCTCCTCGGGGCGCACCGTGGTGGGCGGCAGGACGGGCTCGGCGACCCAGGCCGCAGCGGCGGGCTCCGGCCCGAACACCGGCTCCGGCTCCGGCTCCGACTCCGGCTCCGGCTCGGACAGCAGCTCCGGCTCGGGTAGCTGCTCGGGCTCGGCCTCGAGCTCCACGTACGAGAGCGCGCGTCGCACGAGCGGATTGTCGGGGGTCTCGGGTGCCTGCTCGGGCTCGGTTTCGAGCTCCATCCCGTCCAGGACGAGGTCCGGGACGGGCGGCAGCTCCGGCGGCACCGACGCGGCGACGACGGCAGGCGAAAGCGGCGAGAGCGGCGGGCTGGGTGCAGGCTCCGGCACGGCGGGCGGCGGCTCGACGGGCGGCGGCCGGTGCTCGACCGCGGCG
>DATFMW010000437.1:0-2644 GCA_035266765.1 Gaiellaceae bacterium
ATCGTCATGCGCTCCGGCGGCGTCCATCACGTCGATCTCGTGGTCTCCTCGATCGAGCGCAGCCTGCCGTTCTACCGGGAGCTGCTCGGTCCGCTCGGCTGGCACGGGATCAGCGAGGTCGAGGGCGAGCGCGGCGAGACGATCTGGTACCTGCTCGGTCGCGACACGGCGATCGGGCTGCGCGAGGCCCAGAGCGACGAAGGCGCCGACCGCTACCGGGTCGGCCTCCACCACCTCGCCTTCGAGGCGTCGTCGCGCGCGGTCGTGGACGAGCGGGCCGACTGGCTCCGCTCGATCGACGCGACGATCGAGAGCGGCCCCGAGGAGTACGACTATTCGCCCGGCTACTACGCCGTCTTCTTTTACGACCCGGACGGGCTCAAGCTCGAGCTCGTCCACGTGCAGCTGCTCGCGGCCTGAGGTGGAGCGGGTCACCGGCATCGGCGGCGTCTTCTTCCGCGCCCGGCAGCCCGCGGAGCTCGCCGCGTGGTACGCGCGACATCTCGGCCTCGCCGTCGAGGAGTGGAACGGCGCCGTCCTGCGGGCCGCGGGCGGGGAGACGCTCGTCTGGTCGACGTTCCCGGACGACACCGACTATTTCGGCGGCTCCGGCCAGCAGGCGATGGTGAACTACCGCGTGCACGACCTCGACGCGATGCTCGCCCAGCTTCGCGCCGCCGGTGTCGAGGTCGAAGGGCCGGCCGACCTCGCGCAGGGCCGCTTCGGCTGGGGCGTCGATCCCGACGGGAACCGGTTCGAGCTCTGGCAGCCGCTCCCGGGCGAGTAGCGCTACCCGCCGCCGCGCAGCCAGGCGACGTCGGGCTCCCAGCCGTCGATCGTCACTGCACGCAGAAGCCGTTGCCCTCGGGGTCGCGCATCACCGTCCACGTCTCCGAGAGCGAGCCGAACGTCTGCGTCTTCGTCTCGACGACCGTGGCGCCGAGGCCAACGAGCCGCTCGACCTCCGCCTCGCGGTCGTCGACGTTGACGTCGAGGTGGATCGGGATGTGCTCGGGGCGCGACACCGGGCGCCGCTGGAAGAGCAGCCGCGGGCCGGTCCCGTCCGGGGGCGCGAGCATCGCCCACGCGTCGCCCTCGACCTCGCCGCGCTCGATCGCGCCACGGATCTCGCGCTCGACCTCCTCGGGCACCTCGACGTGGACGTAGCCGAGCGCCGACGCCCAGAACTCGGCGAGCCGCACCGGCTGCTCGCAGGCGAAGGTGATGTTGCCGATCCGCGCCACTGCGTCAGGCGCGCGCGGCGGCTTCGAAGCGGAGCTTCGCCTGCTCCGTCGGCAGCGCCGTCGGGTATTCGCCGGTGAGGCAGCCGCGGCAGAGCGACGAGGCCGGCCGCTTCGTCGCCTCGACGAGGCCGTCGTGGGAGAGGTACGCGAGCGAGGTGGCGCCGATCTGGGAGCGCACCTCCTCGACCGTCTTCCCGGCAGCGACCATCTCCTCCGGGTCGGCGAGGTCGATCCCGTAGAAGCACTGGCCGATCACGGGCGGCGACGAGACGCGCACGTGCACCTCGGTGGCGCCCGCGTCGAAGAGCATCCGCACGATCTGCCGCGTCGTGTTGCCGCGCACGATCGAGTCGTCCACGACGACGACGCGCTTGCCGGCCACCTCGGCGAGCGGGTTGAACTTCAGCCGGATCCCCTGCCGGCGCAGCTCCTGGTCGGGCTCGATGAACGTGCGCCCGACGTAGCGGTTCTTGATCAGCCCCTCGCTGAACGGGATCCCGAGGGCGCGCGAGAAGCCGATCGCCGCCGGCGTGCCCGAGTCCGGGATCGGCAGGACGAGATCCGCCTCGGCCGGGGCCTCCGCCGCGAGCCGCTCGCCCATCCGCACGCGCGCGCCGTGCACCTCGACGCCCTCGAGCTTCGTGTCCGGGCGGGCGAGGTAGAAGAACTCGAAGATGCAGAGCGCGCCGCCACCGGCGAGCTCGAGCGCGGGCACGGTCCGCAGCCCGTCCTCGTCGGCGACGACGACCTCGCCCGGCGCGACCTCGCGGACGAGCTCGGCGCCGACGAGGTCGAGCGCGCACGTCTCGGAGGCGACGACCCAGTCCCAGGCGTCGCCGGAGGCGGCGCGGTCTTCCGGCCGGGCGCCGGCGGCTTCGCCGACGGCGCTTCCAGCTCCGTGGATCTTGCCGAGCACGAGCGGCCGGAAGCCGTGCGGGTCGCGGAACGCCACGAGCCGCCCCTCGGAGAGCGCGACGATCGAGTAGGCGCCCTCAAGCCTCCGCATCGCGTTCGCGGCCGCCTGCTCGAGCGGCGCCTCGTCGTTCGCGATCAGCGCCGCGATCAGCTCGCTGTCGGAGCTCGAGCGGAGCGTGATCCCCTCGGTGGCGAGCTCGGCGCGCAGCTCGGTCGCGTTGACGAGGTTGCCGTTGTGGCCGAGCGCGACGGTGCGGACGCTGCCGTGCTGGACGAGCGGCTGCGCGTTCGACCACTGCGACGAGCCGGTCGTCGAGTAGCGCGTGTGGCCGATCGCGACCTGGCCGCGCAGGCCGTGCAGCTTCTGCTCGTCGAAGACCTGCGTCACGAGCCCGAGGTCGCGGAGCGCCGTCAGCCGGCCCTCGTCGGAGACGGCGATCCCGGCCGACTCCTGGCCGCGATGCTGGAGCGCGAACAGGCCGAAG
>DATFMW010000438.1:0-3033 GCA_035266765.1 Gaiellaceae bacterium
GCCTGGTCGTTCTTCGCCGAGTCGTACTCGGCGTTCTCGGCGATGTCGCCGAACTCGCGCGCAACACGGATGCGCTCCGCGACCTCGCGGCGCCGAACCGTCGACAGTACTTCGATCTCTTCCTGGAGCTTCTTGAAGCCCTCGGGAGTGAGGATTAGTTCCTTCAACTCGTGTCCTCCTGAACCCCGTAAAAGAACTGCCGGCGGCTCGACGGCCGTCCGGCGGACGCGGATGGTACCCCCGGCGCGGACGGCCGTCAACAGGGTCCCGGCTACCATCCCGGGCGGTGCCGGTGAACCTGACGGAATCGTGGTGGATCGGGCCCGTCGAGGTGCCCACGCGGGTCGCACTCGCCCCGATGGCAGGCGTCAGCGTGCAGGCGTTCCGGCGCCAGGGACGGCGCTTCGGAGCAGGTCTCGTGTGCTCCGAGATGGTCTCCTGCGCCGGGATCGAGCACCGGAACGAGCGCACGCTCGGGTACCTGCGCGTCGGCGGCGACGAGCACCCGCTGGCGATCCAGATCTTCGGCTCGGAGCCGGCCACGATGGCCGAGGCGGCCCGGATGGTCGAGGCGGCCGGCGCGGACATCGTCGACATGAACTTCGGCTGCCCCGTGCGGAAGGTGACGAAGACGGGCGCCGGCGCGCACCTGCTCTCCGACGCCGCCCTCGCCTGCCGGATCACGGAGGCGGTCGCCCGCGCGGTGTCCGTGCCGGTGACCGTGAAGATGCGCCGCGGCGTCGAGAACGGCTCGCGCGCGTGCCTCGAGCTCGGGCCGCAGCTCGTCGAGGCGGGGGCGGCCGCACTCACCCTCCACCCGCGCTCGGCGAAGCAGATGTACACGGGCACCGCCGATCACTCCCTGACGGCGGAGCTCGTGGAGCTCGTCGACGTGCCCGTGATCGCCTCCGGCGACGTGACTGCGCCCGCGCAAGCGCGGGCGCTCATCGAGCAGACTGGCGCGGCCGCCGTGATGGTCGGCCGCGGCGCGCAGGGGAACCCGTGGGCGATCCAGGAGATCCTCTCTAGCGACCCGGCGCAGCCGAGTCGCGAGGAGGTCGCCGCGGAGCTGATCGTGTTCATCCGCGAGACCGTGCGAGAGCTCGGCGAGAAGCGCGCCTCCGGGTTCCTGAAGAAGTTCTACGGCTGGTACCTCGGCCACGGGCGCTTCCCGAAGCCGTTCAAGCAGGAACTCGTGCAGCTGCATTCGACCGACGACGTGGTGACGCGGCTCCTGGCGGCCGCACCGGGAGCCGCGGCTCTCGTCGACGCGCTCGAGGCGGAGCTGCCCGACACCGCCGACGAGGTGCTGCTCGACCGGCTCCCGATCTCGATCTACGGCGGCGGATAGCGCTTCGCGAGCCGGCTCCGCCGGCTCGCTCGCTTCACGGGGGAAACCATGTTTCCCCCGTGGGCCCCCTTCTTCGCGGCAGCGAGTGCCGACGCTGAGTGTGGCTACGGCGAGAGCGCGGTCTCGCCTTCGCCGGCGAAGCGCAGCAGGGCGCTTGTAACAGTCTGTTACTTGTCGGGGCGGTTGCGCTCCCAGATGATTCGGAGGCCGTCGAGGGTGAGGAAGGGCTCGACGGCGGAGATCGTCCGGGAGTGCGGGGAGATCAGCTCGGCCAGGCCGCCGGTGGCGACAACGCGCGCGTCGACGCCGAGCTCGCCCCGGATCGCATCGACGAGCCCGTCGACCTGGCCCGCGAAGCCGTAGACGAGTCCCGACCGGAGCGCCTGCTCGGTCGTCTTCCCGATCACGTGCTCCGGCTCGGAGTAGTCGACTTTGACGAGCCGTGCGGCCCGCGCGAAGAGCGCCTCCATCGAGGTCTCGATACCCGGTGCGAGCACGCCCCCGACGTAGTCGCCGGCGGACGAGACGATGTCGAAGTTCGTGGAGGTGCCGAAGTCGACGACGATCACCGGCGCACCGAAGCGCTCCTTCGCCGCAACCGCGTTTGCGATTCGGTCGGGCCCGAGCTCACGCGGGTCGTCGTAGTGGATCGCGATCCCCGTCTTCACGCCCGGCCCGAGCACGAGCAGCGGCGCCTTCGCCCAGCGCCCGGCGAGATCCTCGTACTCGCGCACGAGCCGCGGCACCGTCGAGGAGAGGCAGATCCCGTCGAGCGACGACAGGTCGAGGAAGTCGGCGAGCAAGGCGCCGAGCTCGTCGCCCGTGCGATGCGCCTCCGTCGCGATGCGCCAGCGCTCGCCGAGCTCCTCCCCGGCGTAGAGCCCGAAGACGGTCTGGGTGTTACCGACGTCGACCGCGAGCAGCATCGCGTGAAACCTACGCCACGCGCGGGGCTCGCGTTCTTCTCCGTGCCTGGCACCTTCCTGACGAAAGCGTCACGACCCGCCTATCCATGCGGTGCACCTGTCACGAGAGCGTCACGAGGCCGCTCCACGGTGCCAGGCACGGGAGTGACGAAAGCGTCAGGAAGGTGACACGGGCGAAGGTCGCTCGCCCGGTCGAGAACCGCAGGTTCTCGACCGGAACCTAGACGTCGTCGTCGCGGAGCGGCTCGCCGATGCGCTCGGCGAGCGCCTCGGCCGTCAGCGCGGGCTCGTCGCCCTCACCGCGCAGCTCCTCGATCGTGACGTCGCCGGAAGTGAAGACCTCGGTGCGCGGGATGATCCGCGTCGGCCGGTTCTTGTCCCAGACCCAGACGTCCTCGAGCTCGAGGTGGAAGAACGGGTAGCTCTGCTGTGGCAGGTACGACCGCTTGAGCTTGTTGCAGAGGTACGTCGCGTCCTGGGTGAGGACGCAGTACCGGAACAGGCCGAAGACAGCCTGGTACTCGCGCTTCAGAGAAAGCTCGAGCTCGGCCTCGTAGTCGTCGAGGTCGTCGAGATGGGACATCGCGGCTCAGTCTAGCCGGGTGAGGAGCTCCGCCACCCTGCCGCGACCGGGCACCTCGAGATCAGGGTCGAGGTCGGCGAGCGGCTCGAGGACGAACCGCCGCTCGTGCAGCCGCGGGTGCGGCACCTGCAGCCCCGGCTCGTCGAGTCGCTCGTCGCCGTAGAGGAGCAGGT
>DATFMW010000439.1:0-4208 GCA_035266765.1 Gaiellaceae bacterium
CCAGTCTGCTCACGCCCGCCTCGTATCCGTCCCCGTGATCATCGTCACGGCCCGTCCATACGGCGCGTATCGAGACTGGATGCTGAGGCTCTTCCGCACGGATGTTGCAGGACGGCGGCGGATGCGAGTCGTTGCCGACACGGCCGCTTTCCTGTCGTTCCAGCTGCCGCTGTACTGGATGATCCTCGTGCTGGCGGGAGCCGATCTCGGCCAGATCGCCGTCTCTTCCACCGGAGCCACCGTCGCTATCGTCGTTTCGGGGCGTCCCTACGGCGTGCTGCTCGATCTCTGCCGGCGACTCTTCGGAGTGCCGAACCCCGCATTCACGGCGATCCCGTTGAGCGATCCTGTCGTCCCTTCGCAGCCTCCCGGTTCGTCGTGATCCGACGACCTCCGGCCCTGCGCGTCGCCAGTGCACGAGCGGACACCTGGCGCCGTTACGCGACGGATGCGCCGGGCGCCTGGCCGATCGCCGGGGGAACGTGGCGGACGATCGTCTCCAGCAGGCGGGCGCTGTCCTCGACGCCGAGCTGATTCGGGACGGTCAGCAGGATCGTGTCGGCCGCGGCGAGTTCTCCGACCGACACGACGTGCATAATCACTCGCGTGCGGGTGGTGGACCTCACACACCACATGGCCGACGACATGGCGATCTTTCCCGGCCTCGACCGGCCGAGCTTTCGGGACATCGCCGTCGTGGAGCGCGACGGCTACGGCATGTCCGAGTACCACCTGCTCAACCACATCGGGACACACGTGGACGCGCCGGCCCATCAGATCGCGGGCGGCGCGACGCTCGACGATATCCCGCTCGAGAGGCTCGTGACCGAGGCGGTGACGATCGACGTCTCGCAGCGTCCGCCGGGTCCGATCGGCCGCGACGAGATCGAGCCGTACCTCGACCGGATCCGGGCGGGCGACATCGTGTTCCTCTCCTCGGACAACGGCCGCAACTGGGGCGCCGACGCCTACTGGACCGGTTGGACGTACCCCGACGCGGACGCGTCCCATGCGCTGATCGACCGGGGTATCTCCGCGATCGGCTTCGACGGCCCGTCCGCCGACCCCGTCGATTCGACGACCTTCGATCTCCACCGCGTCTGGCTCGGTGCGGGCCGGATGATCATCGAGAACCTCACCAACCTCGATCTGCTCCCCGCCCGGGCACAGGTCGTCGTCGCACCGCTGAAGGTCCGCGCCGCCAACGGCGCCCCCGCGCGGGTCTTCGCATTCCTCCCCGACTAGGAAGGAGCAGGAGATGTTCGAGAGTCTCAGCCGCGTCGGAACGCTTCGCCGGGGCATCCTCGGCTTGGCGGAGACGTTCGCCCTCTCACTCGCGTTGCTCGCCCTCGTGATGGCGAGCTCGCTCGCGACGAGCGGCGCGGCTGGGCTGGCCGGGCCGGCTGTCCCGCTCGCGTATCTGGTCGCCGGCGTCGGCTCGCTCTGCCTTGCGTCGGTGATCATCCGTTTCACGCGCCGGATGGCGAGCGCCGGCGGCCTCTACACGTACACCTCTCGCGGGCTCGGGCGGAACACCGGGTTCGTCGCCGGCTGGCTCTACAGCTGGGGCTTCGCCGCCGGCGTCTCCTTCGTGCTCGTGATCGCCTCGGTCTTCCTGTCGACCGTGCTCACCGTGCATACCGGGATCGATCTGACGTGGTTCCAGTGCTTCTGGATCCTGCTCGCGCTGCTCACCGGCCTCTCGCTGCTCGACATCCGCTTCTCGACGCGGACGCAGTTCGTCGTCGCCGCGCTCGGAGTAACGGTGATCCTGATCCTCGCGTTCGTCATCCTCGGCAAGGGCGGCGACTCGGGAGTCACGCTTCAGCCCTTCAACCCGAGCCGGGCGGGCAGCGCCCACGACTTCTTCCAGGCGATGGTGTTCGCCTTCACGGGCTTCATCGGCTTCGAGGCCGCGGCGGCGCTTGGCGAGGAGTCGGCGGAACCGCGGAAGATGATCCCGAAGGCGATCCTCTCCGCCGTGCTCGTCGCGCTCGTGTTCTACGTCTTCCTGACCTGGGCGATGTCGGTCGGTTTCGGTGTGGCGAACGCGGGCAAGTGGGCGAGCGATCCGGCGGCGCTGGACACGCTTGCGACCCGCTACGTCGGGAGTGGGTTCGCGACACTCGTCGATGTCGCCGTGGTCGTCGACGCATTCGTGGCGGCGCTCGCGGGAGTCGCGCTCGTGTCGCGGACGGTGTTCGCGATGGGACGCGAGGGCGGACTGCCGCGGATGTTCGCCTGGACGCATCCGCGGCTGAACACGCCGTGGGTGGCGATCTTCTCCACGATCGGCCTGACGCTCGTGCTGACGTCGTGGCTGGCCCGCGGCACCTGGAACGACCCGTTCACCTACTTCGCGTTCATGGCGACGACGGCGACGTTCGGGCTCCTCAGCGTCTACATCCTGACCGCGCTCGCAGGGATGGTGTACTTCTGGCGGATGCGCGCCGGGGCAGCGGTGGCGTACAACGTCGCCCTCGACGTGGTGCTGCCGGTCGGCGCGATCGTGATCTGCGGACTGACGATCTACTGGTCGATCTTCCCTCGCCCGCCGGCGCCGATCAGCTACGCGCCGTACGTGGCCGGCGGCTGGCTCGTGCTCGGCCTGGCGTGGCTCGCCTGGCTGAATCTGCGCTCGCCGGAGAAGGTGGCGCAGTTCGGCTCCGTGCTCGCCGAGGGCGGTGACGTGTCCGAGAGCGCGGGCGATGCGACTCCCTCGCTCAACGTCTGAGAGGCAGCGCGGGCGGCGGAGGCGCGGCCTCCGCCGCCCGCGCGTGCCGGCGTAGCGCTCGTCCGATTCTGGGCGCCGTTACGCGACGGATGCTGCGGGCGCCCAGCCGATCGCCGGGGCGACGTGGCGGACGATCGTCTCCAGCATGCGGGCGTTGTACTCGACGCCGAGCTGATTCGGAACGGTCAGGAGGAGCGTGTCGGCCGCGGCGACCGCCGCGTCCTCGGCGAGCTCGGCCGCGATCAGGTCGGGTTCTCCCGTGTAGCTGCGCCCGAACCGCGCGAGCGCGCCGTCGAGCCAGCCGACCTGGTCCTGCCCGGCGTCACGCCCCCCGAACAGGCGGCGGTCGAGGTCGGACGTGATCGGCAGGACGCTCCGGCTCACGGAGACGCGCGGAGCCCGCGGATGGCCCGCCTCGTCCCACGCCGTGCGGAACAACGCGATCTGCTCGGCCTGCAGCTCGTCGAACGGCACGGCGGTGTCCTCGAGCAGCAGCGTCGAGCTCATCAAATTCATGCCCTGCTCGCCGACCCAGGCTGCGGTCTCCCGGCTCCCCGATCCCCACCAGATCCGCTCGGGCAGACCGGGCGACTGCGGCTGGATCGCGAGCATCCCCGGCCCGGGCTGCCCGCCGGCGTCGGCGTGCACGACGCCGGCACCGGCGATCGCCGCGCGGAAGAGCTCGGCCTTCGCGCGCGCGTAGTCGCCGTCGCTCGTGCCTTCGGGCGGCGCGTAGCCGAACGAGTCGGCGCCGCGGTACGCGGGCTCGGGCGAGCCGCGGCTGATGCCGAGCTGCAGCCGGCCGCCGCTCAGGAGGTCGGCGACGGCGGCGTCCTCCGCCATGTAGAGCGGGTTCTCGTAGCGCAGGTCGATGACCCCGGTGCCGATCTCGATCCGGCTCGTCCGGACGCCGATCGCCGAGAGCAGCGGGAACGGCGCCGAGAGCTGCCGCGCGAAGTGGTGCACGCGCACGTACGCCCCGTCGACGCCGAGCTCCTCGGCCGCGACGGCGAGCTCGACCGTCTGGGCGAGCGCATCCTGAGGCGTGGGCGTCTTCGACCACTCGGCCTCCTGCCAGTGGCCGAACGAGAGGAAGCCGATCCGCTTCCGCGGCGTCCCGTCGGCCGGACTGCTCATCTCCACTCCCGGATCATGCGAGCCGCGGACTCTAGTGAACGATCGACGGACGCACGCCGTAGAGCCGCTTCTCGGCGCCGGGGTGGGAGGCCCATTCGAGGCGGTCGGCGCCGGCGAAGCGGAGGTAGGCGCGGAGCGCGTCGCGCGTGCACCCGATCGAGCACGCGCCCCGGCCGCATCCGGGTTGTCGGCGAGGGTCTGCCGGGCGCCGCGCCCCCGATTGCCGCGAAACCACGGAAACTCGCCCGCGAGGACGCTGGTCGATGTTCGGCTGGACGAGACACGTCAGTGCGGCGATGTCCTGGTCGCGGGCGGGCCCGGCCGGGCTGCTTCGAGG
>DATFMW010000440.1:0-3749 GCA_035266765.1 Gaiellaceae bacterium
TCCTCGTTCATCGTGTCGGCGGCGAAGACGAGGTAGACGCGGCGCGACGCCTCGAACGGGCGCATGTGCAGGTCGCGCCGCAGCTCGCGCACGTCGTCGATCCGGATCTGGTCGCCGACCGGCTCGAGCACGTACAGGTCGGGGTGCGATCGCCGCTCGACGCGGGCGTGGTCGCCGAGCAGCTCCGCCGCGAAGAGGAGCGCGAGCTGGCGCTTGCCGACGCCGGCAGGCCCGTGCAGGAGATAGGCGTGCGCGACCCCGCGGCGGTCGCCGTCGGCGCCTCCAGCGTCCGCGAGCGCGGCCGACAGCAGGCGCTTGGCCTCGAACTGCTCAGGAACGACGTCGAAGCTGCTCACGGATCTCCCGGGCGAGGTCGGCTGGGGGCAGGGCGCCGTCGGCGACGAGGATGCGCTCGGGGAAGCGCTCCGCGAGCCGGCGGTAGGCGGCATCGACGCGGGCGCGGAAGTCGCCGCCCTCGCGCTCGAGGCGGTCGGTCTCGCCGGAGCGGCGGGCCGCCTCCTCCGGATCGACGAGCAGGAGGACGGTCGCGTCCGGCAGCAGGTGGTGGGTGGCGCGGAGGTTCAGCTCGAGCACCTCCTCGACGCCGAGGCCGCGCGCGATCCCCTGGTAGGCGAGCGACGAGTCGAGATAACGGTCGCAGACGACGTCCGCACCACGTTCCAGCGCGGGCAGGATCACCTCGTCGACGTGCTGCGCCCGCGAGGCTGCGAAGAGCGTCGCCTCCGCCCACGGGCTCATGTGCCCGCCGTCGAGCAGGAGCGCCCGGATCCGCTCGCCGAGCTCGGTGCCGCCCGGCTCGCGGGTGAGCACGACGTCGCGGCCCTCGGCTGCGAGCGCCGCCCGCAGCAGCTCGGCCTGCGTCGACTTCCCCGACCCGTCGGCTCCCTCGAAGGTGATGAACACAGACGCCTAGGATACGAGGCAGATGCGCGTGATCGTGACCGGGGGCGCCGGCTTCATCGGCTCGCACGTGGCCGACGCCCTCGTCGCACGCGGCGACGAGGTGCACGTCCTCGACGATCTCTCGAAGGGAAAGCGCGAGCGCGTGCCCGCCGGCGCCGAGCTCCACGTCGCCGACGTCCGCAATCCGGACGCCGTCTTCGACGCCGTGCGGCCCGAGGCGGTCTTCCATCTCGCCGCGCAGGCGGACGTGCGCGTCTCGATCGAGCGGCCCGACTTCGACGCGGACGTGAACGTGATCGGAACGCTGCGCGTCGTCGAGGCGGCGCAGCGCCACGGCGCACGTGTCGCGTTCTCATCCACGGGGGGCGCGATCTACGGCGAGTGCGACGCGCCGGCACCCGAGACGTCGCACCGGCAGCCGCTCTCCTACTACGGCACGTCGAAGCTCTGCGGCGAGGAGTACCTGCTGACGACGAACCGGCTCTACGGCTCCTCGCACACGATCCTCCGCTACGGCAACGTCTACGGGCCGCGCCAGGAGCCGCACGGCGAGGCCGGTGTCGTCGCGATCTTCATGGGGCTGCTCCTCGACGGCGGCACGCCACGGATCTACGGCGACGGCCGGCAGACACGCGACTACGTGTACGTCGGCGACGTCGTCGCGGCGACGATCGCCGGGCTCGAGCACGGCGGGGGCGGCATCTACAACGTCGGCACGGCGATCGAGACGTCGGTGCTCAACCTTCACGCCGCGATCGTGGCGGCGAGCGGGATCGACCGCGGGCCCGAGTTCGCGCCCGAGCGCCTCGGCGAGCTCCAGCGGAGCGTGCTCGACCCGTCGCTCGCCGGCACCGCCCTCGACTGGCGACCGACGCGCTCCCTCGCCCAGGGTCTCGCCGAGACCTGGGCCTGGGTCACCGCACGCTGAGGAAGGAGCGCGCGCCGGCCCGGCGAAGCGAGTCGGGCGCATGGAGCACGCAGGATCCCTCGGCCGTTCCTTCCCCTGGCGCGCGACGACGATCGTCGTGGCCGCGATCGCCGTGGCCGAACTCGTCGCCCTACTCGCGCTCGCCGGCGTCCGGATCCCGACCGGGCTTTTCCATCCGTCGCACGCCGCGCCGGCGGCGGCGAAGACCGCAACGTCGACAGCCCCGTCCCACCGCGCCGCCGCCCGGAAGGTCGCGACGGCGCCGGTCGTGCCCGTGCACCCGCTGCGGCCGCGCTCGAGCGTCTCCGTCCTCGTCCTGAACGGCAACGGCGTGAGCGGAGCCGCAGGCTCGCTCGCCGACCGGCTCGACGCCACCGGCTACCACGGCGTCACCGCAGCCAACGCGCCGCGCCGCGACTACGCCCGCTCGGTCGTTCTCTACCGGCCCGGCTGGGAGCGCGAGGCCCGCCGCCTCGCCCACGACGCCGGGGTGCAGGCGGTCGCGCCGCTCGACGGGATGACACCGTCGCAGCTCCGGGGAGCGCAGCTCGTCATGCTCCTCGGGGGCAGCTAGGCGGCCACGTGCCGAGCGCCTTGTGGCGCGCCTGGTCGAGGAGACCGCACGGGACCCCGGTTGGCCCTTGCGGGTCGTACTGCCAGGCCTTGCTGAGCGCGTCGTAGGCCTGCGCCCAGGCCTTGTTGTCGAAGTAGAACGAGCCGAGGTCGAACCACGTGCTCCCGTTCTCGGGCTCGAGGGCCGTCTCGTCGCGGTAGAGCTGCAGCGCCCGACCGAGGTTGCCCGTGGCCGCTTCGTAGGCGGCCCAGTCGCTCAGAACGTCGGTCGAGAGCGGGTCGTAGCCGTGCGCGCGACTGAACGCGCTCGACGACGCGGCCGTCGCGAGCTGCCGCTGCGCGAGCCACGGCGCCGCAAGGGAGTAGACGCCGCCGAACGCGATCAACACCGCCGCGACCGCGACGAGAGGACGCCGCGACGGAACCGTCGCCGGTGACGCCGGCCGCCCGAGCACGAGCCCGGCGAGCAGCAGGAGCGGACCGCACGTGGCGAGGAAGTTCCAGTCCATGTCGACGACGAGGTGGAGGGCGAACGCGGCGAGCCCGACTCCGAGCGCGGTCACCGCGGCGCGCTCGCCTTCCCCGGCCCGCCGGCGCGCGCGGACGACGCCGACCGCGGCGGCGCCGACCGCGCCGAGAAGGAGCAGGAAGCCGACGATCCCGAGCTCGCCGAGGAACTGGAGCGGCGTGTTGTGCGGCTCCGTCGTCGTCACGAGCGAGCTCTGGCGGTACCGCAGATCGGTGAGCTGGAACGTGCCCGCGCCGGTCCCGAGCAGCGGATGCGTCGTGAAGGCATGCCACTCCTCGACCCACCAACGCCAGCGGTTGCTCGAGCTGAGGCTCAAGGCGTGACCCGAGCTCGAGCTGATCTGGCTGCCGACCGGATTCGCGAAGTCGCGCCAGATCCGGCCGGCGAAGACGGCGCTCGCCGCGACCCCGGCGACGACGACGGCGACCGCGAGGACCGCGGCCGCCCGCTCGAGCGCCCGCCGCCGCTCCGCCCCGAGCGGATGCCGCTGCTCGGCGCGCACGGCGACGACCGTGAGCACGGCCACGAGCGCGCCGCCGGCGAGCACCGCGAGCGCGAAGATCCAGCCGTCGTGTGCGCGCACCCCGTGCGACTGTGCGTCCTTCGTGATCCCGGGCAGCGCGAGCGCGACCGCGAAGACGGCACCGCCCACGCCCGCGGCGAGCAGAGCGGCGGCGAGGCTCTCGACGCGGTCGTGCTCGAGCACCGTCCATGCGGCGACCGCGAGCACGGCGAGCACGAGCCCGAAGCGGGAATACGTGAGCAGCGTGACGACCACGGCTCCGTAGAGGAGGA
>DATFMW010000441.1:0-2112 GCA_035266765.1 Gaiellaceae bacterium
GACGAGCCCGATCGCCCCCCAGTGGAAGACGGCGATGAAGACCACCATCGCGGCGACCGTGACGAGGACGTTGACGATGCTCGCGACCGCGTACTGGACCGACCGCTGCTCGACGCGGAAGAGCGCCGTCAGCTGGTTGTAGTTCGTCTGCGCCCAGAGGCCGACGGCACCGGCACGGACGAGGTTCGGGTTGTGGCCGAGCGCCAGCCAGTGGCTGATCGGTGCGGCGAAGACGAGGCCGAGTACGAGCCCGAGCGTCGAGGTCGCCATCGTGAACCAGAACGAGGTGCGGATGACCGTGAGCCGCCCCGCCGGATCGGACGTGTCGAAGTAGAAGCGGAAGAACGCGGTCGAGATCCCCATCTGGAGGACGATCGCGAGCACCGCGGTGGCGGCGGTGATCGTTTCGACGCGGCCGTAGGCGTCCGTCGGCAGGTAGTGCGTGTAGAGCGGCAGGAGGACGGTCGCGAGGATCCGCGAGACGAGTCCGCCGAGCCCGTAGATCGCCGAGTGGCGGGTGAGCCGCCGCAGCTCCTGGCCGAGCCTCATGACCGGGTGCGCCCCATGCGGCGGAAGCGTAGAGGTCGCACCCCCTGTGCATGAATCGCCACGCCTTCGCCACGAAGGCTCCAGGGTCTCGTGATCCGCCCGCTCCTACACTTCTCCGCAGAAGCCCCGGGTGGGTGGGGGCTAGGGATGGGTCCCCGGGAGACGTCAGACCCGCGGCCCGTCCGCGTCGGCCTGGTCCGGTCTGGACAGGCCCCTCAGCGGCAGCGCAGCGCGGCGCTCAGCGGTCGTCCCACTCGACCTGGTCGAAGAAGCGGAGCGCCGTCCGGCCCGGCCGCACGCGCGCGCGCAGCGAGGCGAGCTCGTCGTCGGAGATCTCGCCGAGCGCCCGCTTGATCGCGAGCCAGGGCAGGTTCAGATCCTCCTGGTAGACCATCGTCGAGATGCGCGGGTTCACCTCGATCACCATTTCGCCGACGAGCTGGATGTTGTAGAACCACTCGATTTCGAGCTCGCGCACGATCCGCTCCGCGATCTCGTCCAGCTCCGGCGCGTCCAGCGTGACGAAGTGCATCGCGAGGCCGGCCCGCATCGACTCGCGCGTCTTCGGGTGGCCGAGCACGACCCGCTCGCCGTCGCCGATCCCGTCGACCGTCCGCTCGCCGCCGGTCGCGAGCTCCATCACGAGCAGGTCGAGGCCGTCGGCGGGCAGCAGGTCGAGCGCCTCCTCGAGCCGCATCGCGACCGCGCCCGGCCGCTCGTAGAGGAGCTGGTGCGTGCGGTCGACGGTCGGGTCGAGCACGCGGAAGCCGCGCGAGCCGGAGGAGAACACCGGCTTGAAGCAGACCGGGCGCTCCGGATAGCCGAGCTCCCGCGCCGCCGCCTCGACGCCGGGCGCGCCCGTCACGCGCCGGAACTCGGGGGCGGGCACGCCGATCCGGTGCAGCAGCTCGTAGGTCTCCGCCTTGTCGTTCGAGCGCCGGACGGTCTCCGGGCCCGCCACGAGCACCGGTACCGGGAAGTCTTCGCGCACCGCCGCGAGGTGTGGCAGGTCGTGCGACGACTGCGGCAGGACGACGTCGACGCGCTCGCGCTCGGCGACTGCGCGCACCGCCTCGGCGTAGTCGCCCTGTGCGCCGGCCGGCACGAGGTGGAACGCGTCGCAGAGGTGGCGGCCGATCGAGCGCTCCGCCATGTCGACCCCGACGAGCCGCACCTGCCGCTCGCCGTTCTCGCGCAAGGCCCGGAGCAGGCGCGCGGTCCCGGGCGCGCCGGCAGCGGTGACGAGGATCGTCGTCACGCGCCGAAGCCGAGCCCGTCGGCCGAGAGGTAGTCGCGCCACTCGACCCGCTTCACGTCGAGCAGCGCCTCGGCGTCCGCGAACACCCAGCGCTCGGGGTGCACGACGAGCTGGCACCAGTCGAGCTCTCCGGTCGTGACCGTCTCGTGCGAGCAGCCGCCGTCGTCGGAGAGGACGTGTTCGCCGAACGGATCCCCGTCGGCGTTGACGGCGCCGAACACGGGCTCGGCCGCGTACGAGGGCTCGGGGTTGTGCCAGGAGACGAGCCGGTCGAAGCGGTCGTCGAGCTCGGCGCGCGGGTGCAC
>DATFMW010000442.1:0-3669 GCA_035266765.1 Gaiellaceae bacterium
GTGACATGCGGACACGTCGTTCCGCGACATGCTCGTCCAGGCTGGACATGTCCCGGCCTCTGAGGACCAGCGGGGGGAACCGAGACGACGAGCACGCGTGATCCCGCCCGCACAAAGAGATTCCGCCGAACCCCTCGTCTCGGCCGGACATGGCCCGGTCTCTGAGGACCGTTACGAGAGCATCACGCGCCGAGCCCCTCCGGCAGCGGCCGCGCGTGGACGACGACGAGCGTCTTCGTCGGCCGCGTCAACGCGACGTACAGCTCGCGCAGACCCTGCTCGCCGTCCTCGGCGATCGCCGCCGGCTCGACCACGACGACGTGGTCGAACTCGAGCCCCTTCGCCTGCCGCGGCGTCAGCACCGGGATCGCCGCCTCGTCGAAGGCCTCCGCCGCCGGCACGTCCCCGGCGAGCGCCCGCGGCACGATCACCGCGAGCAAGCCGTCCCGCTCGCCGAGCGCGGCCGCCTCGCGCACCGCCACCGCGAGCAGCTCCTCCTCGGCGACGCGCACGAGCCGCGGCTCCTCGCCACCCTGCCGGTACGCGAGCGGCGGCTCGACGTCCGGCGCGATCCGGTCGAGGAGCGGCAGCGCGAGCTTCATGATCTCGGCCGGCACGCGGTAGGCGTGCCGGAGCTCCTCGATCGTGACCTCGACGTCCTCCGGGAGGTACGGCGCGAGCTCCTGCCAGCTCCGGTAGACGACCGGCCCGGTCGCCTGCGCCACGTCGCCGAGGATCGTGAGCGAGCCGTCGACCGCGCGCCGCGAGATCGCGAGCAGCTGCATCGGCGAGAGATCCTGCGCCTCGTCGACGATCACGTGCCCGTAGGCGCGCGGCGCCCCCTCGAGGAGCGTCTGCGCCACGTCGAGGAGCGGCAGGTCGTGGTCGCTCCAGGCGAGATCGGGGGCGCGTCGCGGCCGGTCGCGCAGCAGCGTCGTCTGTTCGGCTGGGTCGAGAATCCCCTGCGCCGCCTCTGCGAGCGCCGCCGGCGACGTGAGCAGGCGCGCGACGAGCTTCTCGACCCTCGGCAGCGGCAGCACGCGATCGAGCCAGCGCGTGAGAAAACCGCCGCGCCGCAGGGCCGCCTCGATCTCGTCGAACCCGAGCAGCGCCCGCGGGCCGAGCAGCTCCCCGTAGCGCTCGTAGAAGCGCCGCAGCACCGCCATCCGGAACCGCTCCCGCGCCTGGGCGAGCGGCAGCTCCTCGGCGAGCGCCTCGACGAGCAGCTCGGCCACGTGGCGCTCGCGCACCGAGACGAAGACGCCGTCGGTGTAGAGGACGAGCTCCTCGGGCGCGGGCCGCACCGACAGCTCGACCGCGCGGTGGACGACCCGGCCGAGCCGCGTGTCCGCCTTCAGCCGCGCCACGTCGGGCGCATCCTCGCGGCCGATCTCGATCCCGTCGAGGAGCTCCGTGACGGCGCGCTGCTCGACCGCCTCCTCGCCGAGCGTCGGCAGGACGTGCGCGACGTAGTCCATGAACGTCGGGTTCGGCCCGACGACGAGCACCCGCCGCAGCTGCTCGCGATGCGTGTACAGGAGCCACGAGGCCCGGTGGAGGCCGACCGCCGTCTTGCCGGTGCCCGGGCCGCCCTGGACGACGAGGGCGCCCTCCGGCTCGGCGGTGATCAGCCGGTACTGGTCGGACTGGATCGTCGCGACGATGTCGCGCATCCGCCCCTCCCGCCGACGCTCCAGCTCCTCGAGCAGGAAGTCCGACACCGACGCCCCCTCGAGCGCGCTGCCGTCGAGCGACTCGTCCGAGATGTCGACGATCCGGCGCCCCTCGCTGCGGTAGCGGCGCCGCTCGGTCACGCGCTGCGGGTCGGCCGGTGTCGCGGTGTAGAACGGCCGCGCCGCCGGCGCCTGCCAGTTGACGACGAGCGGCTCGTGCCGGTCGTCGTGTACCCAGCGGCGGCCGACGTGGAGCGGCTTCGGCGCTGCGTCGAGCGTGAGCCGTCCGAAGACGAGCCCGCGCTCGGCGTCGAGGAACGTGCGCTGCCGGCGCTTCGCCCACGCCTCCATCGCGACCGCGGCGAACTCGGTCGCCATCGCGTCGCCCGTGCGCTCGAGCGTGGAGCGCATCCGGTCGAGGCAGGCGTACGCGTTGTCGACGTAGGCCTGCTCGGCTGCGAGCTCGGGATGCGGCACGGGCAGTTGAGGGTAGCGGCGTAGGATCCCGGTGTGAAGCTCGGTTTGAACCTCGGCTACGCCCCGCCCGGGACGAACCCCGCCGAGCTCGTCCCGTTCGCCCAGGAGGCGGAGCGGCTCGGCTTCGACTCGGTCTGGGCCGCGGAGGCCTGGGGCACCGACGCGGTCACCGTCCTCGCGTGGATCGCGGCGGTGACGAGCCGGATCCGCGTCGGCTCGGCGATCATGCAGATCCCCGGCCGGACGCCCGCGAACACGGCGATGACGGCGGCGACGCTCGACCTGATGTCGGGCGGCCGCTTCATCCTCGGCCTCGGCACCTCGGGCCCGCAGGTCGTCGAGGGCTGGCACGGCCAGCCGTGGGGGAAGCCGCTCGGCAAGACGCGCGAGTACGTCGAGATCGTCCGCGCCGCGCTCCGCCGCGAGACCGTCGCCCACGAGGGCGCGCACTACCGGATCCCCTACGACGGCCCCGGCGCGACCGGGCTCGGCAAGCCGCTGAAGCTGATGCTGCGGCCGCTGCGCGCGGAGATCCCGATCTTCCTCGCCGCGATCGGGCCGCGCAACGTCGCGCTCGCGGCCGAGATCGCCGACGGCTGGCTGCCGATCTTCGTCGACCCGGAGCGCTTCGGCGACGCGTTCGGGGAGAGCCTCGCCGGC
Source organism: Gaiellaceae bacterium (assembly GCA_035266765.1). Lineage (GTDB taxonomy): Bacteria > Actinomycetota > Thermoleophilia > Gaiellales > Gaiellaceae > Palsa-739. The sequence goes on from DATFMW010000442.1 coordinate 2,811, forward strand.
GCGCCCGACGGCTTCGAGATCGCCGCGACCGCGAGCGTCCTCGTCGGCGACGACGTCCAGGCGCTCCGCGACCTGCTGAAGCCGCACCTCGCCCTCTACGTCGGCGGCATGGGCGCGAAGGGCAAGAACTTCTACAACACGCTCATGTGCCGCTACGGCTGGGAGGCGGAGGCCGCGCGGATCCAGGAGCTGTACCTCGCCGGACACCAGCGGGAAGCCATCGCAGCCGTGCCGGACGCGCTCGTCGACGCGGTCGCGCTCGTCGGCCCACCCGAGCGGATCGCCGACCGCCTCGCCGCGTGGCGCGAGACGCCGGTGACGACGCTGATGGTCGGCTCGCCGCAGCCGGAGGCGCTGCAGGTGCTCGCCGAGCTCGTCCTCTAGTGGAGAAGCCCGGGCTCGTCGTCGCGCTCGCGGGCGTGACCGTGCGCCGCAGCGGCCGTGCGATCCTGTCGGCCGTCGACTGGACCGTCCGCGCGGGCGAGCACTGGGCGTTGCTCGGCCCGAACGGCGCGGGCAAGACGACGCTGCTGCGGCTCGCCTCCGCGCAGATCCATCCGAGCTCCGGCACGGCGACGATCCTCGGCGGCCGGATGGGCCGCACGCCCGTGCACGACCTGCGCGCCCGGATCGCGCTCGTCGAGCCCGCGTTCGGCCGCGCCGTGCACCCGCAGCGCACCGCGCTCCATCTCGTGCTCTCGGGCGCCACCGGCACGCTCGCGACGCTCGCCGAGCGGATCGGCCCGGCCGAGGTCGCCCACGCGCGGCGGCTGCTCGAGGAGGTGGGCGCCGGCGACCTCGCCGAGAGAACGGTCGGGACGTGCTCCGAGGGCGAGCGCGCCCGGATCCTGCTCGCGCG
>DATFMW010000443.1:0-3828 GCA_035266765.1 Gaiellaceae bacterium
TCGGCTACCGGCCCGCCGGCGAGCTCGACGGCATCCTCGGCGCCCTGCGCGCGGCTGCGGCGGTGGCCTCTCCGACCATCCGCCTCACGCCGCTCGAGTACCGCGAGACGCGCAGCGTCGGCATGCTCGTGCTCGACGACGAGGAGGGACGCGCCGGCGCGTTGGCGGCGGATCTCCACGCACGGCTCGAGCGGCTCGGCGTCTACCGGCGTGAGGGCCGGCCGTGGACGGCGCACCTCACCGTCGCGCGCTTCCGCGCGCGACCTCGCCTGCAGCCGGGTATGCCGCCGGTGGGAACATTCGTTCCGTCCGACGCGGCTGCTTATCTATCCCAGCTGCGACCGAGCGGGGCGCAGTACGACGTACTCGAATCGGTTGCGCTAGGAGGCTGACACGTGGACAGGCAGGAAGCACTCGACGTCGCATTGGGCCAGATCGAGCGCCAGTTCGGCAAGGGCTCGGTCATGAAGATGAACGACCGCGCCGCGGTCTCCGTCGGCGCCGTCTCGACCGGCTCGCTCGCCCTCGATCTCGCGCTCGGGATCGGTGGCCTGCCCCGCGGCCGCATCGTCGAGGTCTTCGGGCCCGAGTCGTCGGGCAAGACGACGCTCGTCTACCACGTGATCGCGGAGGCGCAACGTCGTGGCGGCATCTGCGCGTTCATCGACGCCGAGCACTCGATGGACCCCGCCTACGCGAAGCGGATCGGCGTCGACATCGACAACCTCCTCGTCTCGCAGCCGGATACCGGCGAGCAGGCGCTCGAGATCACCGAGCTGCTGATCCGCTCGGGCGCCCTCGACGTCGTCGCGATCGACTCGGTCGCAGCGCTGACGCCGAAGGCGGAGATCGAGGGCGAGATGGGCGACAGCCACGTCGGCCTCCAGGCGCGGCTGATGAGCCAGGCGCTGCGCAAGCTCGCCGGCACCCTCAACCGCACCGACACGATCTGTCTGTTCACGAACCAGCTGCGCGAGAAGATCGGCGTCATGTTCGGCAATCCCGAGACGACTCCGGGCGGCCGCGCGCTGAAGTTCTACTCGTCGGTGCGCCTCGATATCCGCCGCATCGAGACCCTGAAGGACGGTGTCGAGGCGTTCGGCAACCGCGTCCGCGTCAAGGTCGTGAAGAACAAGGTGGCGCCGCCGTTCAAGCAGGCGGAGTTCGACATCATCTACGGCTCCGGGATCTCGTGGGAGGGCACGGTGCTCGACACCGGGCTCGACCGGAAGATCGTTACGAAGTCGGGCTCGTACTTCAGCTTCGGCGACGAGCGCCTCGGGCAGGGCCGCCACAATGCCACGGCGTTCCTGCGCGAGCATCCCGACCTGATGCAGCAGATCCTCCAGCAGATCCAGACGCAGCTGGGTGACGAGCAGGTCGTCTCGGCGCGCCTGCTGCCGGTAGCCGCGGAGCCGCCCGCGAACGACAAGGCGGAGAAGGCGGCGGCCGTCGCCGCCGCAGCCGAGGCTGTCGGCGCCGAGGCCAACGCGGCGTAGGCCCGGCCGTGGTCGTCACCGCGCTGCTCGAGCGGCCGCGAGGACGGGTCGAGGTAGAGCTCGACGGCGCCCCCTGGCGGGTGCTACCGGTTGACGTGGTCGTCCGCGCGGAGCTCGCCGTCGGGCGGACGCTCGATCGGGCAACGGCGCGCATCCTCGCGCAGGAGCTGCGGCGCGCCGACGCTCTCGCCCGTGCAACGCGGGCGCTCGCCGCGCGCGACCGGTCACGACGCGCGCTCGAGCAGCGCCTCGAGCGTGCCGGCGTGCCGGACGCGACGCGCGACGACGCACTTGGAGCGCTCGAGCGGGTCGGCCTCGTCGACGACGCCCGGGTCGCTCGGACGCGGGCGGCCACGCTCGCCGGCCGCGGCTATGGCGACGCCGCGATCCGCTTCGATCTGGAACGCGAAGGGCTGTCCGCAGAGGCGATCGCAGAGGCGGTCGCCGGGATCGACTCCGAGCCGGAACGGGCGCGCCGGCTGCTCGATCAGGGAGGCTGCACACCGCGGACGCTTCGCCGCCTGGCCGCCCGCGGCTTCGATGCCGCGACGCTCGAGGATCTCGGCGGGTTTGCGGCGGAGGCCTGATCGGCGCTACGATCCACGCACGCTCCATCCGACATTTTGCCTGCATACGCGGTTTTTCCCGAAATCATCGCCGTTGTGAGACTTCACGATCCCCACACTCCGAGATGTCCGCACAGGGGGCGGTCCGCCGGCTGATAGCCGCGAACGACCGGCGCGGAGGGACGCGCCGCACAACGACGTTCGGGAGTGCCCGGGCCGGCTCGATGCCGGGTTGGAGGTGCCGTCAGCGGCAGACAACCCACCGAGCGAGGAGTTGCGTACGTGCTGATCGGGATCGGAGTGGCCGTCGGGGTCGCCGCCGGAATCGCCCTCACGCTCCTCGCGGTGTCCGTCTTCGGGACGACAGGCGTCACGAAGGCCCGGCACATCCGCCACCAACTGCTCGAGGACGCCGCGCGCGAGGCCGAGGCTGTGCGCCGCGAGGCCCAGATCGAGGCGCGCGAACAGGCGGTGAAGCTCCGGGCGGACATCGACGCCGAGCTCACCGACCGCCGCCAGCAGGTCCTGAAGATCGAGGAGCGCGTGCTCGCGAAGGAGGAGGAGATCGAGCAGAAGCTCGTCGAGCTGTCTCGCCGCGACCAGGGCCTTGCGGACCGCGAGACACACCTCCGGCAGCTTCAGGACGAGCTGAAGCAGGCGAAGCACAGCGAGCAGGCGGAGCTGGAGCGGATCGCCGGCATGACGCAGCAGGACGCGAAGGCGCACCTGCTCGAGCGCGGCGAGGAGCTCGTCCGCCATGACCTCGCCCGGCGCGTCCGGATGCTCGAGGAGGAGGCACGGGCCGAGTCGAAGCGCCGCGCCCGGAACCTCGTCGCCGACGCGCTCCAGCGCGTCGCGGCGAGCCATGCCGCCGAGACGACGGTGACCGTGGTCGAGCTCTCGTCCGACGACATGAAGGGCCGGATCATCGGCCGGGAGGGCCGCAACATCCGCGCCCTCGAGCACCTGACCGGGGTCGATTTCATCATCGACGACACGCCGCACGCGGTCGTTCTCTCTTCGTTCGACGGCCTGCGCCGCGAGGTGGCGCGCCTGACGCTCGCGAAGCTGATCGAGGACGGCCGCATCCACCCGGCGCGGATCGAGGAGACCTACTACCAGTCGAAGGCGGAGATCGACGAGATGGTGCGCCAGGCCGGCGAGCAGGCCGTCTTCGAGGCGAACTGCGGCCCCTTCCACGAGGAGCTCGTGCGGATCCTCGGCCGCCTCCGCTACCGGACGAGCTACGGGCAGAACGTCCTCAAACACACGCTCGAGGTCGTCCACCTCGCGGGGATCATGGCGACGGAGCTCGGCGCGAGCGTGCAGACCGCGAAGCGCGGGGCGATGCTCCACGATCTCGGCAAGGCGATGACGCACGAGGTCGAGGGCTCGCACGCGCTCATCTCAGCGCAGCTCGCGCGGCGGTACGGTGAGACGCAGGGCGTCGTCCATGCGATCGAAGCGCACCACTACGAGGTGCAGCCGCAGACCGTCGAGGCGGTGCTCGTGATCGCCGCCGACGCGATCTCGGCGTCGCGGCCGGGCGCGCGCGGGGAGAGCCTGGAGCACTACATCAAGCGCCTCGAGTCGCTGGAGGAGCTCGCCGCGGCGAAGGACGGCGTCGACAAGGTGTACGCGCTCCAGGCGGGCCGTGAGATCCGGGTGATCGTGAGCCCGGCGGAGATCGACGACGACGAGGCCGCGCTCCTCTCGCACGAGATCGCCCGGGAGATCGAGGACAGGCTGGAGTATCCCGGCCA
>DATFMW010000444.1:0-11542 GCA_035266765.1 Gaiellaceae bacterium
ACGAGGTACCAGCGACAGGGCGGCAGCCGGCGGACCAGCTCGAGCGTGTCCCAGCGACCGCCCGTCTCGATGCGGATCTGCTCTGGCATGGCTCTCGCACCCCACGGTCGCACCCGTGCGCTGCAGGCGCCATCCTCCGACCGGAGGTCCCGCCGGTCGCATCGAACGCGACAACCGGCCGGCTGCGCATTCGCGGCGCGCCGTCAGCGGTTGCGCGTCCCGGCGGTCCGCGCAAGCGCCAACAGCGCGACGGCCGGGACCACGACGAAGGTCGTGAAGAAGACGGCGATCGCCACGATGGCCCAGAAGGTCTCCATCTCTCGTGTCAGGCTCGCGGTCGCCGCGGTGCCGGACAATCCGCCGGCAGGGGGAGCCGCCGGACGCTCTCTCCCTCGGCCGGACGGAGGATCTCGCCGCCGTCTCGGCCGATCGGCCGATCCGATCGGCCGAGACGAACCGGGCCGCGCGCTCCTCCGCCGGCTCGATGTCCGTCCCGCGCCGCCGGCGGAACACTGGTGGACATGGAAACGCCCGAGACCGCCACCCCACCGCCGCTGCGGGAAGAGCGCAGCGGCCGACGGCTGCTCGTGCTGGTCGCCCTTCTGCTCGCCGGCGTCGTCGGCGGTGTCGTCGGCGCGGCCGCCGAGAGCCGGTTCGAGATCACCCCGCCGGCGAACGCCGCCACGCCCCCCGTCGCGAGCCCGCAGACCTCGCCCGCTGCGGTGCGGACACCCATCGCCTCCCCGGCTCCCACGGGTGCGCTGACCCCGGAGGCGATCTACCGCCGGGACGCCCCGGGCGTCGTCGTCATCACGGACACCCAGACCCAGTCCGCTGCCGTGACTCCGTTCGGCCCCACGGGGAGCCAGAAGGTCGGGGTGCTCGGCTCCGGCTTCGTGATCGACACGAAGGGCGACATCGTCACGAACGACCACGTCGTCAAGGGGGCGACCGGCGTCCAGGTCGGGTTCTCGAACGGGACGACGTTCCCCGGCAAGGTCGTCGGCGCCGACCCGTCGAGCGACCTCGCCGTCGTGCGGGTGAACGCACCCGCATCGGCCTTGCACCCGCTCGCGTTCGACAGCTCGAACGCGGTCGAGGTCGGCGACCCCGACTATGCGCTCGGCAACCCGTTCGGCCTCGACCGGACGCTGACGGCGGGGATCGTCAGCGCCATCGGCCGCAACATCCAGGCGCCGAACGGCCTGACGATCCCCGCCGCGATCCAGACCGACGCCGCCATCAACCACGGCAACTCGGGCGGGCCCCTGCTCGACCGGTTCGGCCGCGTGATCGGGATCAACGACCAGATCGAGAGCGGCGGGGTCAACGGCAACGTCGGCATCGGCTTCGCGATCGGGAGCGACACGGAGCAGCAGGTCGTCCCCCAGCTGCTCGCCCACGGAAGCGCCCAGCACGCGTGGCTCGGGGTCGAGGTGCAGACGATCTCCCCGGCGGTCGCGAGCACGATCGCCGGCCTCCCCGCCCACGGCGTCCTCGTCGTCGGGATCGTCCCCAAGAGCCCGGCCGCCCACGCGGGGCTCGTCGCCGGGCACCGGGACGTGACCGTCAACGGCGTCGGAGCGGTCGTCGGAGGCGACGTGATCGTCTCGCTCGACGGCAAGTCGGTCTCCTCGACCGGAGCCCTTGCCGACGCGGTCGCGCTCCACCACCCCGGTCAGACGGTCTCGCTCGGCGTCGTCCGCGGAGGGCACAAGCGCACGATCGACGTCACCCTCGGCAACGCCCCCGCGCATCCCGCCGCCGGCTAGCGTCGTGCGCTCGTCCGGAGGCGTCGTCCCGTGCATCGTCCGTCGCCGGATGGCGACGCCCCCGCCGGGCCGTGACGCCGTGAAGATGAACGGCGCCGACCGGATCGCGTGGCCGGATGCGGGGGCGGGCATACCATGACCTTCGTGCCGTCCGGCAGCGAGAAGGTGCGCGTCGTCGTCGCCGACGACCATCCCCTGTACCGCGAGGGAGTCGTGCGCGCGCTGAAGGCGAGCGGTCAGATCGAGGTCGTCGCAGAAGCGGAGGACGGCCGCGGCGCGCTCGCCGCGCTCCAGGAGCACCGGCCGCAGGTCGCGGTCCTCGACTACAAGCTCCCCGGCCTCGACGGGCTCGCCGTGACGCACGCGGTCGTGCGGGACGGGCTCGCGACCCGCGTCCTGCTCCTCTCCGCGCTCACCGACGGCGGCATCGTCTACAAGGCGCTCGAGACCGGCGCCGCCGGCTACCTGGCGAAGGAGGCGCGACGCGAGGAGATCGTCGACGCGGTGCTCGCCTGTGCGCGCGGCGAGAACATCCTCTCGTCGGAGCTCGCCTCCGGCCTGGTCTCCGAGATCCGGCTGCGGTCGCACGACGACTCGCCGATCCTCACCGACCGGGAGCACGAGATCCTCAAGCTCGTCGCCGCCGGCAAGAGCCTCCCCGCGATCGCGAAGGAGCTCTATCTCGGGGTCACGACCGTCAAGACGCACGCCCAGCACGTGTACGCAAAGCTCGGCGTCTCCGACCGCGCCGCCGCCGTCGCCGAGGCGATGCGGCACGGGCTCATCGAATAGCGAGTGGTCGCGAGCCTCGCCAGCCGGGGGCCGCGCCCGCGCAGCGTCGTCGCCTACAGCGTCGAGGCGGAGCGGGTCGTCGCCTGGCTGCGACTCCCGGCAATCCTGCTCATCGCCGCCGGCGAGCACCTCAACAGACCGGACGACCCCGTCTGGTACCCGTCGCCGGAGCACGTCGCGTTCTTCGTCGCGCTGCTCACCTACCTCGCGCTCAGCCTCGCCGCGCTCCTCGTCGTGTATGTGCGGCCGCTGAGCCCGCGCTTCGTCCTCGCGACGGCGACCGTCGACATCGCCGCGATCACCGCACTCACCGTCACCTCCGGCGGGCCCTTCTCGGAGTCGCGGCTCGCGTACTTCATCATCCCGGTCGTCGCGGCCTTCCGCTTCCGGCCGGCGGTGACCGCGCTGGCGGGCGGCGCCGGGATCGTCGCCTATCTCGTCCAGGCGTTCAGCCATCCGGCCGCGAGCCAGCCCAACGCGACGCGCTTCATCGCGGTGCACGCCGGCTATCTCGCGTGGACGGGCCTCGCGGCCGTGACGCTCTCGGCGTTGCTGCAGCGGCGGACGCGCCAGGTGTGGGACCTCGTCGAGACGCGCGAGTCGCTGCTCGGCGAGCTGCTGACGACGGAGGACCGGGAGCGCCAGGCACTCGCCGAGAACCTGCACGACCGTGCGATCCAGAACCTCCTCTCGATCCGGCACGAGCTCGAGGAGGCGTCCGAGCAGCGCGCGGACTCGGCCCTCGAGCGTGCCGACGCGATGCTGATGGACACGGTCGGTGAGCTGCGCCAGACGATCGCGACATTGCACCCGTATGTCCTCGAGGAGGCAGGGATCGCCGCGTCGCTACGCCTTACGGCGGAGCGGGCCGCGCGCCGGGGAGGCTTCTCGGTCGGGCTCGACCTCGACCCGGGCCCGCCGGGGCCGCACGACCGCCTCCTGATCGGAGCCGCCCGCGAGCTGCTCGCGAACGCCGCCGTGCACGCCTCGGCAAGCCGGGTCACCGTCAAGCTGTTCCGCACCCGCGACGCGACACGGCTGCTCGTGAGCGACGACGGCGCGGGCTTCGACCCCGAGAGACTCTCCGAGCATCTCGTAGGCGGCCACATCGGTCTCGCCTCGCAGCGGCTCCGGGTCGAGAGCGCCGGCGGAGAGATGGAGATCATTTCCGCTCCCGGCGAGGGGAGCACGATCGTGATCGGCGTCCCGTCGGACCCCGCAGCGGACGGCGAACGGCGGCGCGGCGGCGTCGGGTTGTCCACAGGAGCCGTGGCAGACCGTCCGTGACCGACTGGCTGCTCTACGATCCGGCCGGAATCAGCGTCCTGACGGCCGTCGCGGTGGCGGTCGTCGCCGGAGCGGCGTGGGCCGCGGGCGCACTCGGTGTCGTGCTCCTCGCCGCGACTGCCCAGGTCGCACGCCGCTGCCGCAACCGGCATCGCGACACCGCCGATTCGTAGCTCCACCCGGCGCACCGGAGCGCGTGTCAGGCAGCCTCGGCCGGCGGGGCCACGAGCGGCTCTCCCGCGCGCGGATGGCTCGCGTGCCACATCGCGAGATAGAGCCTCGCCTCCGCCTCGGCGTCGGCGTCGCCGGACGCGTTCGGGAGCTCGAGCAGGAGCCCCCGCGGCCGCAGGCCGACCACGCGGCACCCGAACCGCTCGACATGGTGACGCACGGCGCCCGCGTCGGCGTCGGCATCGACGAAGATCCGTACTCGCCAGCCTCTCGTGCCGGTCGTGCTCTGCTCCGCGTCCATCGCCCCGTCTCCTTCCGGTCGAGTCGGCATCGGGAGCATCGTCGCGTCGGCGACGACCGCCGGGCATCGTCCGACGGCAGGATCGACCCGGCCGTTCGCTCGCACCACCGGAGGATCACCCTCCGGCTGCGTGGGCTCACAGGAAACGCGGCCCCGGGGAGCGGAAAGGAGTCGCAAGCAGCAGGTCTGCTCACGCGTTTAGAACCCGTTCAACCAAGCGGTTAGCTGCGGACGAGAACGGCCTTGCCGCGGACGCGGCGGCCACGGAGCGCATCGAGCACCTCCGGCGTCCGCTCCCAGTCCTCGACGAGTCCGAGCAGCGGTACGAGCTGCCCGCCTGCGACGAACTGCGCGAGCGTGGCGAGATCGGCACCCTTCTCGTCCTGCGGGTACGCGTGGAAGAAGCCCATCACGCGGGCTCCGGGCGCCCCGCGGAAGTCGGGGAGCGCGAGCTCGCTGGGCCCGCCGAGACCGCCGTAGAGCGCCACCGTCCCACCCGGTACAAGCCGGTGCAGCACGTCGCGCAGCTGCGGACCGCCGATGCCGTCGAGCACGAGCTCGAAGGGGCCAAGCGCCTCGCCGTCGAGCGAGGTCACGACCTCGTCCGCGCCGAGCGAGCGCGCCTCCTCGGCGCGCTCCGGCCCGCTGACCTGTGCGGTGACGTGCGCGCCGCCCGCGGCCGCGAGCTGGACCGCGAACTGCCCGACGCCGCCCGTCGCGCCCGTCACGAGCACGCGCCGCCCGAGGATCGGGCCGTCGACCCGCAGTGCCCGCAGCGCGGTCAGCCCGGCGATCGGCAGCGACGCGGCCTGCTCGACGGAGACCGCCTCGGGCAGCTGCGCGGCCCACTGCGTCGGCACCGCGACGCGCTCGGCCCAGCCGGCGCCGTCGACGATCGCGACGACGCGGGCACCCTCCTGCGGGCCGCTCCCGTCGGCGGCCGCGCGCAACACGACGCCGGCCACATCCTGGCCCGGACGCCAGCCGTCGGGACGCTGCTCGAGGAGGCGAAGCTCGCCACGATTGACGGCGAACGCCCGCACGTCGAGCAGGAGCTCGCCCGGGCCCGGCGCCGGCTCGGGCAGGTCGCCCGCGAGCCGCAGGCCGTCCGGAGCAGCGGGATCGGTGAGGAAGCCGCGCATCGAGAGAGCCGGAGGAGGGACTCGAACCCTCGACCTACGCTTTACAAGAGCGTTGCTCTACCAGCTGAGCTACTCCGGCAGGTGCCCGCCAGCGTAGCGCGATCGCTAGAGGACGACCTCGCGGCTCTTCTGGTGGGTGATGATCTTCCGCTTCACCCGCTGGAGCGCGTTGTCGATCGTCTTCGTGTCACAGCCGAGCTCGGCCGCCATGTCCTCGTAGGAGGAGCCCTCGAGATAGAGCTTCAGCGCGTCGGACTCGAGCGACGAGAGGCCGGTGCCGAGGTTGAAGACGAGGCTCTGGAGCTCCTCGGTGGAGATGACGACGACCGAGGGCTCGTGCACGGCGGGGCCCGGGAGGGCGTCGCCGAGCGTGCACTCGCCGTCCGAGTCCTGGCCGGCCGGCGTGTGACTGAAGGAGACGTACTGGTTCAGCGGCGTGTGCTTGAAGCGGGTCGCCGTCTTGATCGCCGTGATGATCTGCCGCGTCACGCACAGCTCGGCGAAGCTCCGGAACGAGGTCTCCTTGTCGGCGCGGAAGTCGCGTACAGCCTTGTAGAGCCCGATCAGGCCTTCCTGGATCAGGTCGTCGCCGTCGCCGCCCGCGAGGAAGTAGGAGCTCGCCTTCAGGCGGACGAAGCCGGTGTAGCGCCGCATCAGCGCGTCCATGGCGACGCTGTTGCCGTTCCGAGCCTTCAGCACGAGCTGAAGATCCTCAAGCTCTCGTTGAGCCTTTTGCGGCGAGTGAGCTGCTGCGGTGCGAGCGGCCAACACGTCTCCCCCGGTCTCTCACGGGCGGTTCCGCTGACCGCTCCTCGGTCCGGCTAGCGAAAGTCTCACCCTGTAGTTGAGGGCGAAGATAGCAGCGGGTCCAAGGTTTTACAAGCCCTTTTGCGATGGACCCAACCTGTGACGAACACATGTTCGTCGCTCGCACGCGATACTCAGCGGGTGGACATCGTCCCTCTGCGCCGCGCGATCTTTCGCCACTTCGCCGAGACCGGCCGCGCTCCTGCTCTCGCGGCGGAGGAGCTGACTGCGCTCGAGACGGCCCACGCCGCCGTCCTCGACGAGGCCGGGGCGATTGCCTTCGCAAACCCATTCGCGAACGGACCGAGCGCCTCCCGAGTCGAGGCGGACGGCCGCGCCTACGACGCCGTCTGCGCCTGGGACGCGCTCGGCATCCTGGCCGCGCTCGGCACGGACGGGACGGTCTCGACGGCGTGCCCGGACTGCGGCGAGTCGATCGTGGTCGACATCCACGGCGGGGCGCCGGTGGCGACGAGAGCGGTGGTCCATTTCCTCGTTCCGGCGCGCCGCTGGTACGAGGACCTCGGGTTCACCTGAGCGCACATGCGGCTCTTCCGGGACGAAGAGCACGTACGACGCGCCCACCCGGAGCCGGGCGCGATCTTCGCGATCGAACAGCTCTGGACACTCGCGCAACGCTGGTACGGCGACCGGCTCGATCCCGCCTGGACGCCGCACGACCGCGTGCGCAACCAGGATGACCTCGCCTCCGCGGGACTCACGGGACAGTTCTGGGAGCTTCCCGCCTAGCGGCCGCGCCGGAGGCGCTCGAGCGCGGCGAGCGTCGCCGGGTCGAGGCGGTCGCGCAGGTCGCCGCGGGAGCGGTCGGCGTGCGTCGGCCGTGCGAGCTCGGAGAGGAACGACTCGGAGGAGAGCTTCCGCACCTCGACACCGGAGGTGCCGCGGACGGCGGCGTCGGAGGAGACGATCGCCACCTGCTCGCGGCGGCGGTTCTCGGCGGCGAGCCGTTCGAGGAGCGTGTCCGCGTTCTCGGCCCAGCGCACCTCGAGCGATCCGTGCCGCTCGTCTGCGCCGTGCCCGTCGAAGACGAGGACGCCGCGTGCGCCCCGTGCCGTGACCCAGCTCGCGAGCAGGTCGCGTAGCTCCTCCGGCGAGCCGAAGCTGCCCGCGTGCAAGAGGTTGAAGCCGTCGAACAGGTAGAGGCTAGGCTCGGCCATCGCGCTGCCGCCGCGCCTCGTAGAGCAGCACCGCAGCGGCGACGCTCACGTTGAGCGACTCGACGCGGCCGAGTTGCGGGATCGAGACCTCGAGGTCGCACGTCCGGCGGACGAGCGGGCGCAGCCCCTTCCCCTCGGCGCCGAAGACGAACGCGAGGCCGCCGGAGAGATCGGCCTGCCACATCGGCGTCCCGGACTCGCCCGCGGCCGCCGCGATCCAGAGATCGCCACTCTTGATCTCGGCGAGGTAGCGGGCGAGGTTCGTGACGACGGCGACCGGCAGGTGCTCGACGGCGCCGGCGGACGCGCGGCAGACGGCGGGCGTGACGCGGGCCGACCCGTGCGCCGGCACGACGACACCGGTCGCACCCGCCCCCTCTGCGCTGCGGATCACGGCGCCGAGGTTGCGCGGATCGCTGACCTGGTCGAGGCAGGCCAGGAGCGGCCGCCCGCCGGCGGCGAGCTCGTAGGCGTCTGCGTACCGGTACGGCTCGCACCAGGCGAGGACGCCCTGATGGTCGCGCGTGCCGGCAGCCTCGGAGAGCTCGCGCTCCTGCCGGAGCTGGAGCCGGGGCCGCTCCGTCTCGCGCAGCCACGGCTCGGCCTTCGCCGCCCGCTCGGTCGCCCAGAGCTCGTGCACCTCGCGCGAGCCGCGCAGAGCCTCGCGAACGGGACGGCGCCCGTAGACCTGGTCGCGCGTCATCGGGGAACGAGCTCGAAGCCGTCCGACTCGTCTCGAACCTCCCAGCCCGCGGCGTGGATCTGCTGCCGGAGCGAGTCCGCGTCGTCGAACCGCCTCTGCTGCCTGGCGAGCTGCCGGGCCTGCGCCAGCTCGATGATCTCGATTGGAGCCTCAGACTGAACGGCAAGACTGTCGAGACCGAACACCGCGAGCCCCTCCTCGAGCAGATCGATGCGGCCGGCGGCCCGCCAGAGATGGAGCAGGCTGAGCGCTTCCGGCGTATTGAAGTCATCGTCCAAGGCTGCCGCGAACTCTTCTAGGCCCGGAACGTCCTCGTCAGTCTCCGGCAGACGGAACGCGTTGCGGAAGCTCTCGACCTGCGCCTTCGCCTGTGCGAGCGTCTCGTCGGTGAAGTCGATCGGCTTGCGCCAGTGGCCGGTCAGGAAGAACAGCAGGACGACCTCGCGGCCCCACGTGTCGAGCACGTTGCGGAGCGAGACGTCGTTGCCGAGCGACTTCGACATCTTCTCGCCGCCGAACTCGAGCATGCCGTTGTGCGTCCAGATGCGGGCGAAGTCGTGGCCGAGCGCGAGCGACTGGGCGAGCTCGTTCTCGTGGTGCGGGAAGACGAGGTCGAGCCCGCCGCCGTGGATCTCGAAGACCGGCCCGAACGCCTCCTCGGCCATCGCCGAGCACTCGATGTGCCAGCCGGGGCGGCCGCGACCCCACGGCGACTCCCAGGACGTGTCCTCGCCCGGCTTCGTGGCCTTCCAGAGCGCGAAGTCGCGCGGGTCCTCCTTGAGCGGGCTCGGGTCCTCGTCGGCGGCCATCTGGTCGGGGCGCTGCCCGGAGAGCCGCCCATAGCCAGGGTCGCTCGCGACGCGGAAGTAGACGTCGCCGCCGGCCGCATACGCGACGCCGCGCTCGATCAGCTCCTCGACGAAGCGAACGATCTCCGGGATCGCCTCCGTCGCCTTCGGCAGCCCGTCGGGCATGCCGAGCCCGAGGTCGCCGGTGTCCTCGAGGTACCACTCGGTGGCGCGGGCGGCGAGCTCGGCGCTCGCGCCCGGGGCGGCGTCGTAGATCTTGTCGTTGACGTCGGTGATGTTGTGGACGAGCGTCGCCTCGTAGCCGCGCTCGCGCAGCCACGCGCGCAGCCACATCCCGAGCACGAACGGGCGCGCGTTGCCGATGTGCGCCCGCTGGTAGACGGTCGGGCCGCAGACGTACATCCGGATCGGGCCGGGCGGCGGCGGCAGCTCCTCGAGACGGCGGCTGAGCGTGCTGTAGAGGCGCACGGCCCTAGCCTAGAGCGCCGCGTCGAGCCGCCGCAGGAGCTCGCCGGGCGGCAGCGCAGCGACGACCGCCCAGAGCTCCGGGCCGCGGTCCCGGCCGGTGAGCGCGAGCCGCAGCGCCTTCAGATCGCCGCCCACCGCCTTGAGCTCTCGGACGAGCGCCCGCGGCTCGATCCCGGACTCCGCGAGCTCGCGGGCGCGGACAAGTGTCTCCGGCGCGTCGACGCGCAGCTGCGGCGCCTCGAGCACGAGCGCTGCGTATTCGCGCGCCTCGGCGAGATCGCGCGCGCCCCGCAGCACCGGCACCGCCGAGACGGGGACGCCAACCCGCGCCGCGAGCTCGTCGTCGGGGAGCACGGCGAGCACCTCCGTGGAGAGCCGGCGCAGCCGCGCGAGGTCGAGGTGAACGTCGTGCCGGGGCAGGTCGAGCTCGTCGAGGTAGGCGCGGACGGCCTCGGCGGGGATCCCGCGCTCGCGCAGGTCGGAGAGCGACGACGCCCCGTGCCGCTTCGACAGCTTGTGCCCGTCCTCGCCGAGCAGCAGCCCGTGGTGGACGTAGGTCGGCTGCTCGCCCCCGAGCGCCTCGATCAGCTGCGCCTGGAGCACGGCGTTGGCGCGATGGTCGCTGCCACGGATCACGTGCGTGATCTCGAAGTCGAGGTCGTCCACGGCGCTTGCGAGCTGGTAGGTGGGCGTCCCGTCGGGGCGCAGCAGCGTCGTGTGACCGAAGCGGAGCGCTCCCTGGCCGTCCGGCTCGCCGATCAGGTGCGCCGCCTCGCGGTGGCGGACGAAGCGCTCGCTCTGGCGCACCGGCCCTTCGTCGAAGCCGAGACCGAGCCACGCGAGGTCGGCGAGGATCGCCTCCTCCCCTCCGGCGACGTTCCGGGCGGGGTCGGTGTCGTCGATCCGCAGCAGTGCGCGGCCGTCGTGCTCGTCGGCAAAGCGCCGGTTGGCTGCAGCGCTCAGCGCGCTGCCGAGGTGCAGCGATCCGGTGGGGCTCGGAGCGAAGCGGACTCTGACCACGAGACGAGTCTACGATCCGCGGCGGCAGGGTCTCCGACGTCCGGCCTGGTAGGTCGCGCTCCTATATGACGAGCCACCGCGGCCGGTGTAGGCTCGGCCCGATGTTCATGCGAGAGGCAACACCGGAGGAGGCGACGCTCGCAGCGCCCAGAGAGGAGCGCTGCGATCGGTGCGGGGCGACGTCCGACCTGCGGCTGCTCGCCTTCCGGGGCCGCGTGCGCTACGTGGAGCGGACGGTCTGCGACGAGTGCGCAGAGACGCTCTTCGAATCGTTCATCGACACCGGCCCCGCCCGCTCCCCCGCTCTCTAGCTCCGGCGCCGGTCAGGCTCCGGCCCTCCGCGGCCGCGTGCTGCGTTCGCCGCTCCGGCAGCGTGCCGCCCGTCGGCACCCGCGGCGTCAGGACGACCTATTTCACGAGCCGATCCGGAAGACCGGGTGGTCGGGCGCTATGCGCGCGAACTCCTCGGGCGCCGAGTCCGGACCGACGCCGCCGAAGAACTGGCCGACCTCCCACTTCCAGCGGCGAAGGTATGCGCGCAGGATCGGCTCCTTGTCGGCATCGGCGATCTCGGTCGCGCTGAACGATTCGCGGCGGCCGCCGAGCAGGAGCTGCCCCGCGCAGCCGGCGGCACGGAGGTTGCGCACCCATTGCGTGTGTCCGCGCGGGGCGACGAGGTAGCGGGCGCCGTCGAGCGTGAGCACGTTGACTGGCACGCGACGCGGCTCGCCGCTCTTGCGCCCGGACACCTCGAGGATCCGCGAGCCCCAGACGCTGAGCCCGAGCCGCGCCAGTCCCGCGACCAGCGGGTTCATGACCTTCCGGTCGAGCCAGGTCGGAGCCTTGTAGTGGCGCGGCGTCTCCACGGGCGGCAGTCATCGCATCGTACAACGCCGGACGTGCCGAGAGCCTCGCTCGACAGACGATTGATGCCGCGAGATCGTCCGTTCCGGCGTGTGCGTCTGGGGCGCCGCGGCGGGCGCTCGCCGCTACCGGTGGCAGCGGTGAGGGGCCGACGGGGCGAAAGGCAGGCCCGGTGGAGGCCGGCTCCGCCGGCCGCAGACGGGCCGAAGCGGCCCCGGCGTGCCAGAA
>DATFMW010000445.1:0-4873 GCA_035266765.1 Gaiellaceae bacterium
CGCCCGCGCGTAGAGGTAGATCACGATCAGCGTCCCCGCGATCAGCAGCGACGAGAGGGCCGACGCCATCGGATAGTCGAAGTTCTGCAGGTAGCTCCGCTGGATGACGTTCCCGATCATCGTCGTGCCCGGCCCGCCGAGGATCGACGCGTTCACGTAGTCGCCGACGTTCGTGACGAACACGAGCAGGAAACCGGCGAACACGCCCGGCGCGGACAGCGGCAGGATCACCCGCAGAAACGAGGATGCCGGCCGCGCGTAGAGGTCGCCCGCCGCCCGCACGAGCCGCCGGTCGATCCGCTCGAGCGCGACGTAGAGCGGCAGCGCCATGAACGGGAGCGCGCTGTAGGTGAGCCCCGCGATCACCGCCGTCCGGGTCGACAGCACGTGCACCGACTGCGGCAGCAGGTGCCAGCTCTTCAGCGTCCCGAGCACGAACCCCTGGTCGGAGAGGATGAACTGCCAGGCGAGCGTCCGGATCACGAACGAGACGAAGAACGGCAGCAGCACGAGCAGCAGGTACGTCGACTTGTGGCGGCCCCCGTGGAACGCGATCCAGTACGCCATCGGGTACGCGAGCACGAGCGCGAGCGCCGTCGAGATCCCGGCGTAGGAGAACGAGCGCACGAACTGCGTGTGGTACTGCGAGATCGCCGTGACGTACTCGTGGAAGTGCCACGTGAGCGTGAACCCGGCGTCGGGGTTGCCGGTCTGGAGCGACACCGACAGCACCGCGAACAGCGGCACGATGAAGAACACGGCCAGGTAGACCCCGCCGGGCATCCCGAGCAGGTACGGCGTCAGCCGCTGCCTCACGCGGTGCCCGTCCGGTCAGGTCTCCATTCATGGAGCGGCAGCCCTGCCGCGCGCGGAGGCGAGACCGCGCTCTCGCCGGAGCGCCGAGCGCGGTTTGTCACGCGTGTGGCGAAGGAGGGGGGCCACGGGGGAACCATGGGTTCCCCCGTGGCGGAGACCGCGCTCTCGCCGAAGCGCCGAGCGCGGTCCGCCACGAGCGCCGCGAAGAAGGGGGCCCACGGGGGAACCATGGTTTCCCCCGTGCTCAAGACTGGATGATCGGGTCGAAGATCCCGTTCCAGGTCTTGAACTCGTTGTAGTCGGCGAACGTGTAGTAGTCGCGCGCCTTCGCGTCCATCGCCTTCGTCGGGAAGACGAGCGGGCTGTTCGCCACACCCGGATCCTGCAGCTGCTTCGCGATCACCTGCTTCGCCGCGGGCACCGGGCAGAGGTAGTTGACCCAGTCCGCGACCTCGGCCGCGATCTTCGGCTGGTAGTAGAAGTTCATCCACTTCAGAGCGTCCACCGGGTGCGCCGCGTGCATCGGGATCATCATGTTGTCCGTCCAGTGCATGACCCCTTCCTTCGGCACGACGAACTTCAGGTGGGGGTAGCCGGACGCGTTCGCCTGGAAGATGTCGCCCGACCACGCCTGGGTGATCCACGTGTCGCCGTTCTCGAGCGCCTTCACGTAGCTCTGGTCGTAGTACTGGCGGACGAGGCCGTCGTCGCGCTGCTTCTGGAGCACCGTCGCCGCCTTCTTCCAGTCGGCCTGCGTCGAGGTGGCCGGGTCGATCCCGAGCTTGAGCAGGCCCGCGGAGCCCAGCTCCGTGTTGTCGCTCATCATCCCGACGTGACCCTTGAACTTCGGGTCGAAGAGATCGTCGACCGACGTGATCTCGCGTCCCGTCAACTTCGGGTTGTAGGCGATCCCGGTGAAGCCCGACTGCCAGGCGACGGTGTACGTGTTGCCGTTGTCGTAGGCGGGGCTCTTGACGATCGGGCTCGCGTACTTCGTGAAGTTCGGCAGCTGCGACTTGTCGAGCGGGACGAGCCAGCCGTGGTTGATCAGCTCCGTCAGGTACCAGCCGTTCGTCATCACGATGATGTCGTAGCCGATCGACTGGCCCGCCTTGAGCGACGGCGCGATCTTCGCGTAGAAGGGCGCGTTGTCCTGGATCACTTCCTTGTAGTTGACCTTGATCCCGGTCTGCTTCGTGAACTGCATGAGCGTCGGGTGCTTGCCGTGGTCGGTGTCGATGTAGAGCGGCCAGTTCGCGAAGTCGAGCGTGCCGGCCTGCTTCTGCTTCGCCCACCACGCGGCCGAGCCGACGCCGTTGCTCGCCGCCGCCGCCGTCGTCGTCGTGCCGGACGACGATCCGCCCACGCCGCAGGCGCTCAGGAACGAGCCGAGGCCGAGTGCGGCCGCGCCGCCGAGACCCGCGCGGCGGAGGAACTGCCCGCGCGAGAGGCGCTCCTGCGTGAGGCCGCGCGTGAGCGCCGCGTCGAGGATGTCGAGTTGCCCGTCGAGCTCCTTCACGTGATCTCCCTCCCTCCGCCGGCGCTGCCGCCGGCTAGACGACGAACGTGTGCTCCGGCCGCCAGCGCAGCCGAACCTCTTCACCGGGGCGAGGCGTCTGCTCGCCGGCGTTCTGGATGTACACGGTCAGCGTCGCGCCGCCCGGGCCGCTGACCTCGAGCTGGTGGCCGAGGCCGAGGTACGTGGCCGTGACGACCTGCCCGCGCACCTCGTTCTCGTTCCACGCGTCGGCGTCGCCGGCCCGGGAGGGACGCACCTTCTCGGGACGGACGCCGACCTTGACCCGCTCGCGGCCCCCGGGCAGGCGGTCCGCGGGCAGCCGCATCTCGGGGCCGTCGTCGAGCGCGATGCGGGCGACGCCCGACTCGGTGCCGACGACCCTGCCCGGCAGGAGGTTCGACGCGCCGAGGAACTCGGCGACGAACTCCGTCGCGGGGCGGTCGTAGACGTCTTCCGGCGAGCCGATCTGCTCGATCAGCCCCTCGTTCATGACGGCGAGGCGGTCGCTCATCGCGAGCGCCTCCTCCTGGTCGTGCGTGACGTAGAGGAACGTGACCCGGACCTCGCGCTGGATCCGTTTCAGCTCGACCTGCATCTGCTTGCGGAGCTTCAGGTCGAGTGCGCCGAGAGGCTCGTCCAGCAGCAGCACGCGCGGCTCGTTCACGAGCGCCCGCGCGAGCGCAACCCGCTGCTGCTGGCCGCCCGAGAGCTGGACGGGCTTGCGCTGCTCGAGTCCGGCGAGGCCGACGAGCTCGAGCGCTCCGGCGGCGCGACGGCGAATCTCGTCGCGGCCGAGCTTGCGCCGGCGGAGCCCGAACGAGACGTTCGCCGTGACGTCGAGGTGCGGGAAGAGCGCGTAGGACTGGAACACCGTGTTGACGTCCCGGCGGTACGGGGGCACGCGGTTCATCTCCTGCCCGCCGAGATAGACGGCGCCGCTCGTCGGCTCTTCGAAGCCGCCGATGATCGCGAGCGTCGTCGACTTGCCGCAGCCGGACGGGCCGAGCAGGCTGAAGAATTCGCCGTGCGAGATCTCGAGGTCGATCCCGGCGACGGCGACCGTGTCCTTGAAGCGCTTCGTGACGCCCTCGAGGCGGACGTCCGCGTGGGGATCCGCGGAGTCGGCCGGGGTGTCGTTCCCCACGCTCGAGTCCCCGGCAATCGTCATCGCACGCCGCAGGCGGCGCCGCACCGTGTCGCGGTGCCCCGGTCGCTGTACATCGAGCTACGATCCTCGCAGGCGCTCCCGGCAGGGTCAAACCTGCCGCGTGCGCGGTCCTGCGAGTTCGCGGGTCCGCAGCACCACGGGCGGAGCGTGCGTTACGGCGTTGCGATACGGGGGCCGCCGCCGGCGAGCGCGACCCACGCACGGTTCGCGTACTGGGCGCCGTGCTGCTCGACGCGGGCCGGGATCGAAAGCTCCGGGAGGCCCCGGGGCCGCAGCGCGAGCGTCGTTGCGAGCACGTCCGCCTCCGTGGCGCTCGTCCCGACGACCGTCGCAGTCGTTTGCGCGCCGGGAGCACCCGTCGCGGGGTCGATCAGATGATGCGCGATCCGACCGTCTCCGTTCTGCCAGCTGCGCTGCCTCCAGCTCGACGTCGCCGCCGCGTCGCCCTCGCCGAGCACGACGCAGGCGGCGGGTGCGCCGTCGACGGCGACGAGGTGGGAGCCGCGGGCGGCGACGAGGTCTCCGCCGGCGTCGACGAGGATCCGGCCGTCCTGCAGGGCCATGCGCAGGAGACGTGCGGCCCGGTCGGCCATCCAGCCCTTCGCGATGCCGCCGAGGTCGAGCTGTGCGCCCGCGGGGATCACGACCGACGAGCTCGCGGTGTCGAGCTCGACCGCTCCGGTGAGCGCACCCTCGCCGGGGCTCGTCGCGGCGTGCGGTGCACGGTCGCGCATGCTGCTCGCGTAGCCCCAGGCGCTGAGCGACGCGCCGACGAGGGGGTCGAAGACGCCGCCCGTCCGCTCGTGCCAGACGGCGCAGGCCTCGAGCAGCTCGAAGGTCTCCCACGACACGTGCACCTCGTGTCCGGCGCCGGCGTTGATCCGGGAGAGCTCGCTCGTCGGGCGGAAGCGCGACCACCGTTCCTCGTCCTCCTCGACGAGCTCGCATACGAGCTCGGCGAGTTCGCCGTCGACGCAGCCGTCGTGGTGGATGTGCCAGACGGTGCCGGTCGCGCGCCACTCCCAGGCCACCGGGGTGAGCGGCTCGGGGAGCAGGGTCTGCGCGCGCGTGCCCGCGCGCTCGGGTTCAGGCAAGGAGGTCAAGGCTGCTCTGCGGCGTGGCGCCCGGTCCGGGCGCAGCCGGCTGCTGCGGGCGCGACGCGGGGGGCGAGGACGGGACGGAGGGGTGGTGGTCGTCGTGCCGGTGGCGCGTGATCGCACGGTTCACGACCTGGTCGAGTGCCTGCTGGTTGATCGGCTGCAGGCCCCGCGCGGCCCGCCGCTGCTGTACCTGCTGCTCGATGTAAGAGACGATCGAGCCGGTGCTTACGCCCTTCCGGGTCGCGATGCCGGAGATCGACGAACCCTGCT
>DATFMW010000446.1:0-2000 GCA_035266765.1 Gaiellaceae bacterium
GCGAGGTACAGGGCACCGGCGAGGCCGCCGAGGTCGAGGACGACGAGCGCGGTGATGCTCCCGGCCCGGCGCGCGAGCGCACGCGCCTGCACGCGCGTCGGCAGCAGCGGCGCGGAGCGGATGTCGGTTGGGAGCGGCGCGAGCTCCTCCGGAGGGTCGCCGTCGCCGGAGCCGGCAGCGCGGACAGCAGGCTTGGTCGCCACGAGAGGGGCCATTGTAATCCGGTTTCTCCCTGGTTACGGGCGCCGCGCCGTGCTGGAACGTGCTAGAGAGCCGGTGTGCCCAGACTCGACAGGCTCGACACCCGCTACCGCGAGCACCATCGCGCGGAGAAGCAGGAGTTCGTCTTCGGCGGCGACGAACGCGGCACGCTGATCGCCTCGCTCGTGGGCGGGCCGGGGAAGCGGGTGCTCGATCTGGGCTGCCGCACCGGTGCGCTCGCGCAGTACTACGCGCCGGGGAACGAACTGGTCGGCGTCGATGTCGACTCGGCCGCGCTCGAACGGGCGCGCGAGCGGCTCGGGATCGAGACGGTTCATGCCGACGCCGAGGACGACCTGCCGTTCGAGGATGCGTCCTTCGACGTCGTCGTGATGGGGGAGATCCTCGAGCACCTCGCCCATCCCGCCGCGGCCGTCGCGAACGTGCGCCGGGTGCTCCGGCCCGGCGGCCGCTTCGTCGGCTCGGTGCCGAACGCGTTCCGGCTCAAGTCCCGGATTGCGTACGCGTGCGGCCGCTATCCGGGCGACTGGGATCCGACCCATCTGCAGCTCTTCACGCCGGACGCCCTCCGAGCACTCCTCGCCGGCTTCGAAGCGATCGAGATCCGCTTCGTCATGGGGCGCCTCGTCCGGTTGCACCCGCGCCTGTTCGCAAACGACCAGGTCTTCAGCGCCCGCAAGCCCGGCTGAGCTGCCGGGAAAGGCAGACTGTGGCCCATGTGCGGGATCTGTGGGCTCATTGCTCCGTCGGGACAGGCCGATCCGCAGGTCGTCGACGCGATGCGGGCGCGCATCCGGCACCGCGGCCCCGACCAGGGCTCGAGCGAGGCCCTCGGCGCGTGCGTGCTCGGACACCAGCGCCTACGCGTGATCGACCTCGAGCAGGGCTTCCAGCCCGTCGCGAACGAGACGGGCACCGTCACGGCGGTCTTCAACGGCGAGCTCTACAACTTCCCCGAGCTGCGCCGCGGGCTCGCCGAGGACGGGCACGAGGTACGCGGTACCGGCGACACACCCGTGCTCCCGCACCTCTACGAGGAGCACGGGCCCGGCTTCGTCGAGCAGCTGGACGGCATGTTCGCCTTCGCGCTCTGGGATGCGCCGCGGAGCCGGCTCGTGCTCGCACGCGACCGGCTCGGCAAGAAGCCGCTCGTCTGGACACGCCTCGCCGACGGCACGCTCGCGTTCGCCTCGGAGCTGAAGGCGCTGCTCGCGGTGCCCGGCGTCTCCCGCGACCCCGACCTCGCCGCGCTCGACGCGTACCTCGCGCTCCAGTACGTCCCCGGCGAGCGCACGGGCATCAGGGGCATCCACCGGCTGCCGCCCGGCTGCGTGCTGATCGCCGAGGGCGGCTCCGAGCGGGTCGAGCGCTACTGGGAGCCGCACCTCGAGGACCGGCGGCTCGCCGACGACGAGTGGCTCGCGCTCGTCCGCGAGACCGTCACCGGCGCGGTGCGCAAGCGGCTCGCCGCCGACGTCCCGCTCGGCGCGCTCCTCTCCGGCGGGATCGACTCGGCGATCGTCGTGGCGCTGATGGCGCAGGCCACGCCGGAGCCGGTGCGGACGTTCACCGTCGGCTTCTCCGACGAGGCCTACGACGAGCGCGAGTACGCACGGGCGGTCGCGGAGCGCTACGGGACGCGTCACACCGAGGTCGTGCTCGAGCCGGACGCAGCCGAGACGCTGCCCCGGCTCGCCGCCGCGTTCGACGAGCCGCTCGGAGACGAGGCGGCCTTGCCCCTGTATCTGATCTGCGAGGCTGCACGGCGCGAGGTGACC
>DATFMW010000447.1:0-6486 GCA_035266765.1 Gaiellaceae bacterium
CGACAAGGCGCGCTCGGAGGAGATCACCCGCAAGGTCTCGGAGAGCCTGCTCCCGAGCATCAGTGCGCTGCCCGGCTTCGCCGGCTACTTCCTGATCGACGCCGGCGAGGACGTGCTGACCTCGGTCGGCCTGTTCGAGGATGCCGGCCAGGCCCACGAGTCGACACGCGTCGCCGCCCGCTGGGTGCGCGAGAACGACCTCGCGTCAGCCTTGCCGAACACGCCCAAGGTCACCGCAGGCCCGCTGATCGTCGAAGGACGGCCCGACGCCGTTCCCGCCGTCGGCGTCCTGGCCCGCGCGTAGCGCGTCAGCACGCCGTCCATGCGAAGCCGCTGGAAGACCCGCGCCCGGCGCGCGGCAGGTTCAAACGTGCTAAAGTTGTTGACAATTGCACCTCAATTGCGCCTCCTCAATTGCGCCTCACAGATCGGCGCGATTCGGGCAACGGGGCCAGAGGCAACCGGCCGCCGCGAAGGGTCCGTCCTCAGCAGAGCAGGCCGGAGCAGATCGACCGGGTTAGTTCATGGTCGGCAGCGGGGCTCACGCTGAAGGAGGCCGAACATGTCGCAGTCCATCATCAGGCGCCGGCGGGGAGCCAGGCGTCTCCGTTCGCGCGCCGCATGGGCGTCGACCCTCATGGCGCCGTTCGCGCTCGGGCTGCTGGTCGCGTTCGTGGAACGTGTCCGCGGTGCGCAGGCGGCGAGCCCGGCAACGGTCTCACGACAGCGAAGAGCAACTTGAGCACTGCCTACACCGATGCTGCAGGGCGATCATCGCCCACGACGGTGGGCACCGAGCTCGCCAACCAGACGCTCGTGGCCGGCGTGTACAGCTCTCTCTCGGGCACCTTCGGCATGACGGGGACGCTCACCTTCGACGGCGAGGACAACGCCGACTCCGTCTTCATCTTCAAGGCCGCCACCACACTGATTACCGCGGGCACCGGCAACGTCGCGCTGATCAACGGGGCCCAGGCTGCGGCAACCACAGCGGCGAAGGCCACAGCCTTGGCAAAACAGGCGGCGGCCTCCCACGCCAAGCCGGCCCGTCAACACGTCGGGTTCACCGGCTAGCTCCGCCGGGCCCCATGCGACTGCTAGGACACCCGGGGCGGACGGCATTGCCTTCCGCCCCGGGCTCGATCTTGCCGGTGCTCGCCGCAACCCTGACGGCGCTCGTCACGGTGGCGCCCGGCCCGGCGACGGCGGCGCCGGGCGGCCGCGGTCCGGTCGTCGTGCAGCCCACCCAGGTGCTGGCGATTCTGCTCACCTCGCACACGGCGATGTCGGCGCCCGACGGGCGCTCCGCCGCCCTCCAACTCGTGGACGCTCAGCGGCCGATCACCGGTGAGCCGACGGCGCTTCCGGTGATCGGGCACCGATTCGGCGCCGCCGGGACCGCATGGCTGCACGTCCGCCTTCCGGGCCGACCGAACGGACGGACAGGCTGGATCAGATCACGCGGAACCATTGTCTCGACGACCGGCTGGCGGATCGTCGTCGAAACCTCCCGGCGTCGCGTGATCGTCTACCGGAACGGCCGCGCGGTACGCGTCGTCAAAGCGGTCGTCGGCAAGCCTTCGACGCCGACACCGCACGGGCAGTTCTTCGTCGAGGAGGCAGTCCAGCTGCGACCGACCGACGTCGGCGCGCCGTTCGCGCTCGCCCTGAGCGCCCGCTCCGACGTGCTGCAGGAGTTCGACGGCGGTCCGGGCCAGATCGCCCTGCACGGGCTGGAGAATGTCGGCGGCGTTCCGGGGACCGCCGTCTCCCACGGCTGCGTGCGCCTCGACGACGGCACGATGCGCTGGCTGGTGGCCCGCATCGGCCCGGGCGTGCCGGTCACGATCACGAACTGAGCGACCCGGCTTCGACGGAGGCACGTCGGCCGGAGCGTGAGACGGCCCTGTCGCCGCTGGCCGGCTCGACGGTTGAGCGTTAGATTTTCGATTCGATGCGGTTCGCTCCCCGCTCTCACGATCGGGCGATGGCCGAGAACGGGATCGAGCACCTCCGCGTCCTGATCGCCAACGAGCGACGCGACCGGCTCGAGCTGCTCGCCCAGGTCGTCGCCGGACTCGGTCACGAGGTGATCGCCCGTGAAATCGACGTCAGGGAGGTCGGCCCGGTCACCGCGAAAGAGAAGCCCGACGTTGCGCTCGTCGGGCTCGGCCTCTCCTCCGAGCACGCTCTCCAGCTGATCGGCGAGATCGTCCGCGAGGCCTCCTGCCCGGTGATCGCGCTGCTCGCAGGACGCGATCCCGCCTACGTCCACGAGGCGGCCAAGCGCGGCATCTTCGCCTACATCATCGACGCCACCCCCGAAGAGCTGCAAAGCGCAATCGACATCACCCTGCAACGCTTCGCCGAATACCACAGCCTGCAGGGCGCCTTCGGACGCCGCGCGCTGATCGAACAGGCGAAGGGGATCCTGATGGCCCGCCACTCGATCAACGCCGAGCGCGCCTTCGAGATGCTCCGCGACCACTCCCAGCACAACGGCCGCAAACTCAGCGACGTCGCCGTCGTCGAAAGCCACCTCCTGCTCACGGCACCGGCCCAGCCGGCAACCCCCAAACACACATCGGGAACACCGCCAGCGCCCCCACAGCCCACCGCCTAAGCCTGCGGCCGCGCGATCGCGCCCGCGCCCGGCGCGGCTAGAGGATGGAGCATCTGTAACGCCGCCGGACTCGGCGGCTAACGCATTCGCTGCTGATCGAACCTCAGTCGGTGATGTGAGGTACAGCGACGTGCCATCTGCTTGACGATCAAGGCCCCCGCCGAGCAGTCGCGCGATCGTCCCGAGGGAGGGAAGCCCGCCGGCTTGATCACACGAGGGGGTTCGTACGTCGCAGATTTCCTCACCGAGCGACCGGACTCGAGGACAGGCCGACTTGCAGGGCAAACGTGGTGATTCCTACAACGGATGGGCGGTGACGGGCTCGAACCGCCGACCCCCTGGGTGTAAACCAGGTGCTCTCCCAGCTGAGCTAACCGCCCTCCGGTTCTCGATACGGTCACGAGAGCCGCCTGGGCAATGGTAGGCGAGAGCGCCGCCTGGAGCCCGGCGGCGAGGAGCGTAGTGTTGGATCGCGTGGAGATTCCCGCGAACACAGAGCGGCCGGAGCCGGTATGAGCGACCGCGCACGCGTCGTCGTGATCGGCGGTGGGATCGCCGGCTGCAGTCTCGCGTACCACCTGACGCGGCTCGGCTGGAGCGACGTCGTCGTCCTCGAGAAGGGCGAGCTGACGAGCGGCTCGACGTGGCACGCCGCCGGGCTCTGCACCCAGCTCAACCCGAGCCACAACCTGACGAAGCTGCTCATGTACAGCCTCGACCTCTACGCCTCGCTCGAGGCGGAGACGGGGCAGCCGGTCTCGCTCCACCGCAACGGCAGCGTGCGGCTCGCGTCGACGCAGGACCGGCTCGACGAGTTCCGGGCGCGGCGGTCGGCGGCGCGCGTGCTCGGGCTCGAGGTCGAGCTGATCGGGCCGGCCGACGTGGAGCGGCTGTTTCCGCTGCTGCGGCAGGAGGGCGTCCTCGGGGCGGCCTACCTGCCGAGCGACGGGCACGTCGATCCGAGCAGCGTCACGTTCGCGCTCGCCGCCGGCGCCCGCGAGCGAGGCGCGACGATCCGGCGTAACACGCTCGTGACCGGGATCGAGCGGCGCCCCGGCGGGGAGTGGCTCGTCCGCACGACGAGCGGCGACCTCGAGGCGGAGGTCGTCGTCGACGCTGCCGGGCAGTGGGCGCGCGAGATCGGCGAGCTGGCCGGGGTGCGGCTGCCGATCGTGCCGCTCCAGCACCAGTACGTCGTCACCGACAGCGTGTCCGAGCTCGCCGCGCCGCACGTGGAGCTGCCCGTCCTGCGCGACCCGGAGCACTCCTACTACGTCCGCGAGGAGGGTGACGGCCTCGTCGTCGGCCCGTTCGAGCCGAGCCCGCTGACGTGGGCGCTCGCGGGCGTGCCGTTCGATTTCGACCAGGAGCTGCTGCCGCCGAACCTCGACCAGATCGAAAGTGTGCTCGCGGCCGCCGCCGAGCGGATCCCGGCCGTGCTCGACGCCGGCATCCGCACGATCGTGAACGGGCCGGACGGCTATACGCCCGACGGCCGCTGCCTGATGGGCGAGGTGCCGGGCCTGCGCAACTTCCACGTCCTCGCCGGCTTCAGCATCTTCGGGATCGTGTTCGGCGGCGGTGCCGGCCGCTACGCCGCCGAGTGGATCGTCGACGGGCAGCCGAGCGACAACATGTGGGAGCTCGACGTCCGCCGTTTCGGCCCGTACGCGGAGTCGAAGCGCTACGTCGCCGCCCGCGCCTGCGAGGTCTACGAGCGGGAGTACGCGATCCACTATCCGCACGAGGAGCTGCCCGCCGGGCGGCCGCTGAAGACGAGCGCCCTCTACGACCGGCTCGCCGCCCGCGGGGCGGTCTACGGCGCGCGCTTCGGCTGGGAGCGGCCGCTCTGGTTCGCTCCGGCGGGTATCGAGCCCGTCGACGACCACACCTTCCGGCGGCCGCGCTGGCTCGAGCACGTCGCCCGGGAGTGTCGCGGCGTTCGCGAGCGCGTCGGCGTGCTCGACCAGACGAGCTTCGCGAAGTTCGAGGTGCAGGGCCCCGGGGCGCGCGCGCTGCTCGACCGGCTCTGCGCGAACACGCTGCCGGCCGAGCCCGGGCGGATCGCGCTGACGCAGATGTGCACGCCGCGCGGCGGCATCGAGTGCGACGTGACGGTGACGATGCTCGCCGAGGATCGCTTCTACGTCGTCTCCGCGGCGGCGACCGAGACGCACGACCTCGCCTGGATCGAGCGGCACGTGCCCGCCGACGGCTCCGTCGCGGTCGAGAACCTGACCGCCCGCCTCGGTGTGCTGACCCTCGCGGGCCCGCGCTCACGCGACCTGCTCGGGCGCATCTGCGACGCCGACCTCTCGAACGAGGGCTTCCCGTTCTTCCGCATGCAGGAGCTCGACGCCGGGTCGGCGCCCGTGCGGGCGCTGCGGATCTCCTACGTCGGCGAGCTCGGCTGGGAGCTGCACCACCCGCTCGAGGTCCAGCGCGCCCTCTACGACGCGATCGTCGAGGCGGGCGCCGATCTCGGGCTCGTCGACTTCGGCTACCGCGCGCTCGAGGCGCTGCGGCTCGAGAAGGGCTACCGCCTCTGGGGTGCGGACATCTCGGCCGACTGGACGCCGCTCGAGGCCGGGCTCGAGCGCTTCGTCAAGCTCGACAAGGGCGAGTTTGTCGGCCGCGACGCCCTTCTCGCCCAGAGGGAGCAGGGCGTCGAGCGTCGGCTTGCGTGCCTGACCCTCGACGGCGCCGACGTCCTTCCGACCACCGGCGAGCCGGTCCTGCACGGCGAGGAGATCGTCGCCTACGTCATGTCCGGCGGCTACGGCGCGACCGTGGAGAAGAGCATCGCCTTCGCGTACCTGCCCGCGGCGCTGGCGGAGCCCGGCACCGAGCTCGCCGTCGAGCTGCTCGGCGAGCGCGTCGGGGCGCAGGTCGTCGAGGTGCCGCTCTACGACCCCGAGAACCTCCGGTTGCGCGGCTGACCCACGCGCGCCGCTTCTCCCCGGCGCCCGGACTCAGCGGGCCGGCAGCCAGGCGGCGACCGCAGCACCGATCTCGTGCGCGCTGTCCTCCTGGACGAAATGGCGTCCCGGGACGGTGACCTCCGTCTGGTTCGGCCAGGACCGACAGAACTCGCGCTGCGCACCGACCAGAATCGACCCGGGTTCCGCATTGACGAAGAGCTTCGGCACGTCGGAGGCCGCGAGCCAGCGGGCGTAGTCGGCGACGATCTCGGTGACGTCGGCGGGCGCTCCGTCGATGGGGATCTCGCGCGGCCACGTGAGCGCGGGGCGGCGCATCTCCCCGGGCTCGGCGAACGGCCGTCGATACTCCGCCATCTCCGACTCGCTCAGCTCTCGGATCGTCGCCGCCGGGAGCACCGCCTCGACGAAGAGGTTCTTCTCGAGGATCATCTCCTCGCCCGCCGGTGACCGGAAGCCCTCGAAGATCCGCCGCGCATCGGCCGGCCACTCCTCCCAGGTGACGGGCCTGACGATCGACTCCATGTACGCGACGCCGGCGACCCGGTCGCGGTGGCGGTTCGCCCAGTCGAAGCCGAGAGCAGAGCCCCAGTCGTGGACGACGAGAACCACTCGGTCGCCCAGGGCGAGCTGATCGAGCAGGCCGTCGAGGAACTCGCGATGCTCGACGAAGCGGTACGAGCCCGGCCCCGAATCGTCGAGCTTGTCGCTGTCGCCCATGCCGATCAGATCCGGCGCGATGCAGCGCGCGGACGGGGCGACGTGCGGGATGACGTCGCGCCACAGAAACGACGACGTCGGATTGCCGTGCAGGAACACGACCGTCGGCTCGCCCTCGCCCTGCTCGTGGTAGGCCATCCGCTTGCCGCGGACGGTCGCGTACCGTTTCGGGAGCGCGCTCACGCGTCGAGTCTACGGTGAACC
>DATFMW010000448.1:0-10616 GCA_035266765.1 Gaiellaceae bacterium
GACACCCCGCGGCCGCCGTGCGCTCGGACTCGATCTCCTGCCCGCGCAGCCGCTGCCGGGCGGGACAGGAACCGTCACCGTCCACGCGCGCGGGTCGCTGCCCGCCCGCGCCCGCCGCGACCTCGAGGAGGTGCTCGGCCGCGTCGCGCGGCTCGCTCCCGGCCCGCTCCTGCACGCCCGCGGCTCGCTCGAGCGCCTGCCCGACCCGTCTCTCGAGCGACCGGTCTCGGCGACGGGCCACCTCGAGCTCAGCGGCCACGCCGTCCGGGCGCACATCGAGGCGCCAAGCGTGACCGAGGCCCTCAGCGCGCTCGAGGACCGGCTCCGCCGGCGCCTGCGCGACGTCGGCGAGCGCGCCCAGACCGCACGCCGCGAGGGCCGCCCGTCCCGGCCGGGCGCCTGGCGGCACGGCGACCTGCCGGCAGAGCCGCACGGATTCGTGCGCCCCCTCGAGGAGCGGCAGATCGTCCGCCGCATGTCGTTCGCCTCCGGGCCGATGACCCCGGAGGAGGCGGCCTGGGAGCGCTGGCTGCTCGATCTCGACTTCCATCTCTTCACCGACGTGGACGCGCACGAGGAGGCGCTCGTCTATCGCCGCGAGGACGGCACGCCGGGCCTGAAGCGGATCGAGGGCGGCGGCGCCTACGTCGAGCCGTTCCTCCTCGACCCGGAGCCGGCGCCGACATTGAGCGCCGTGCAGGCGGTCGAGCGCCTCGACGCCGCCCACGAGCCGTTCCTCTTCTTCGTCGAGAGCGAGTCGAGGCGTGGCGCCGTGCTCCACCTGCGCTCGGACGGCCACTACGGGCTCGTCACCCCGCCGGCGAGCTGAGCGCTGGTCAGCGGCCGGCGGCGGCGCGGCTGCGGCGGGCGACCGCGTCCACGGTGACCGCCGCAAGGAGGATCGCACCCTCGACCATGTACTTGATCTCGGGCGGCTGGGCCATCAGGTCGAGCCCGTTCGAGACGCTGCCGATGACGAGGGCGCCGAGGAGCGCCGACCAGGCGCTGCCGCGGCCGCCGAAGAGGCTCGTGCCGCCGATCACGGCGGCTGCGATCGCCTCGAGGAGGAACGTCCCGCCGCCCGTCTGCGTGCTCGCCGCGGTGAGGCGGGAGACGAAGATGATCCCGCCGACCGCCGCCATCAGGCCGGCGAGCGAGAAGACCACGATCCGGATCCGGGCCGGGCTCACGCCGGCCCGGCGCGCCGCCTCGGCGTTGCCCCCGACGGCGAAGATGTACCGCCCGAACCGCGTGCGGGTGGTGAGGAGCGAGAAGAAGACGACGAGCCCGAGCAGGATCACGCCGGCGGTCGGGACGCCGTTGAAGCGGCTGAGGATCTCGACGCTGGCGAGCGAGAGCGCCACCACGAGAACTGTCCGCCCCGCGACGACAACGACCGGCGCCGTCGCGAGGCCGGCCCGGCGACGCCGGATCTGCCCGATCCAGAGGGAGACCGCGTAGAGGCCCGCCGCTCCGACGCCGAGCGCCCACCCCCAGAGGTGGGGCAGGTACGACTGGGCGATCTCCGAGATGTGCGGCTCGAAGACGTTGACCGTCCCGGTCGAGCCGAGCACGCGTAGCTGGACGCCCTGCCAGGCGAGGAACCCGGCGAGCGTGACGACGAACGCGGGGACACCGACAAGCGCGAACCACGCGCCCTGGAACGCGCCGATCGCCGCGCCGGTGGCGAGCACGGCGAGGATCGCGAGCCACCACGGCCAGCCGCTCTTGACGATCAGCACGCCGAGCATCGCCGAGCAGAGGCCGCTCACCGAGCCGACCGAGAGGTCGATCTCGCCGAGCAGCAGCACGAGGACGATGCCGACCGCGACGGAGCCGGTCGCCGCGATCTGAAGCACGAGGTTCGAGAGGTTGCGGGAGGAGAGGAAGGTCGGCTCCTGCGTCTGGAAGTAGGTCGCGATCGCGACGAGGCCGAGGATCACGGGCAACGCGCCGAGCTCGCCCTGGCGCCAGCGCTGGAGGCTGTACCGGGACATCGCGCCGAAGGCACCGGACACGCCCTGATCGTGCGCCGCCGCGGTGTCACGTTCGCGCGGTGCCCGCAGGGAGGCCATCAGGCTGCCGCCTCCCGTGCGCCGGTGATCGCCGAGACGACCTCCTCGGGCGTCGTCGTCGCATGCTCGAACGTCGCCACCCGCCGGCCGAGCCGCAGCACGACGATGCGGTCTGCGATCTCGAACACCTCATGGAGGTTGTGCGTGATCACGACGACGCCGAGACCCTGCTCGCGCAGTCGCCGGATCAACGCGAGCACCTGCTCGGTCTGGGCGACGCCGAGCGCGGCCGTCGGCTCGTCGAGGATCACGAGCCGGGAGTTCCACATCACCGCCCGCGAGATCGCGACCGACTGGCGCTGGCCGCCGGAGAGCGCCGCGACCCGCGTGCGCACGTTGTCGATCGTCGTGACGTCCAGCGATGCGAGCACGCCGAGCGAGCGCTTCTCCATCTCGAGCTCCGAGAGCGGCTCGACGACCCGCGGCACGAGCGTCGCGACGCGCTCGCGCCCGAGGAACATGTTCTGGACGACGTCGAGGTTGTCGCAGAGGGCGAGATCCTGGTAGACGGTCTCGATCCCGAGCCGCGTCGCGTCGGCCGGGGTGTGAATCCGCACCTCCTCGCCCTCGAAGACGATCGTGCCCTCGTCGGGCGCGTGCGTCCCGGCGACGCACTTGATCAGCGTCGACTTGCCGGCGCCGTTGTCGCCGACGAGCGCGACGACCTCGCCCGGGTAGACCTCGAAGTCGACGTCCGTCAGCGCCTGGACGGCGCCGAACCGCTTCGAGATGCCCCGCAGCTGCAGGATCGGCGCGCGCGCGAGAGAGGCGGCGCTGTCACCGCCCCCCTCGCGCGTCACCTGGTCGCCAGGCATCCATGCCCTACTTGCAGATGCCCGCCTTCGGCAGCCCCTGACAGACCTTCGCCAGACCGCCGAACTGGCTCTTGATCCAGCCGTTCTTGACGAGCATGTTCACGTTGCTCTGGTCGATGGGGACGACCTTCAGCATCGTCGACGCCGTCCAGACCTGTCCGTTGTACGTGAGGCTGTTGAACAGGTTGGCGATCGACGTGCCCTTCAGGAACGACGCCGCGACCTTGGCCGCCGCCGGAGCCTGCAGGCGGAAGTCCTTGAACACGGTGACGCCCTGCGTCCCGAGGACGACGTTCTGCACGCCCTGGAGCGAGGCATCCTGCCCGGTCGTCTTGACCTTGCCGTCCATCCCCTGGGCCTTCAGCGCGGCGACGATGCCGCCGGACATCCCGTCGTTCGCGGAGACGACGCCGTCGACCTTGTTGTTGGCCTTGGTCAGGATCTGCTCCATCTCACCCTGGGCCTTGGTGGGGTCCCAGCCGGGCGTCCACTGCTCGGCGACCTTGATCCGCGCCTTCGACTTGAAGAGCGGATCGAGCACCGAATGGATCCCCTGATTGACGAGATGGGCGTTGTCGTCGGTCGGCGACCCGTTGATGATCACGAGCCGCGAACCCTGCCTCGTGTGCTTGACCATCCACTGCGCCTCGGCCTTGCCGACGGCGACGCTGTCGAACGAGACGTACGCGGCGAGCGGCGCGTTCCGGATCAACCGGTCGTACGCGATCACCGGCACGTTCTGTGCAGCCGCCTTCTTGACGATCACGGCGGCGGCCTTCTGGTCGACGGCCGCGATCACAAGAACCTTTGCACCCTTGGTCAGCTCCGCCTCGGCCTGCTGCTGCTGCTTGCTCGAGTCGTTCAGCGCGTTCAAGACGTCGATCTGAACGCCCGGGACGAGCTTGGCCAGCGCCTTCTTGAAGGTCGGCGCGTCGGAGCCCTCCCACCGGGGGGTGACGTTTTCCGGCAGCAGGAACGCGACGCGTGGGCCGGCCTGCGCCTTGCCAGACGAGGCCGTCCCGCCGCTCACCGTTCCGGCGACCAGAAGCGCGGTCATGGCGGTCAGCCCGAAGACGAGTAGAACACGTCTCCAGGCGGAGTTGCGGTTCTTCACGTTCTCCCCTCCTTCGCTTCACAAAGGACGGCGGAACCGCCGCCTACCGCGAGATATGCGGACGGGGCTGGTGCATGAGCATCAGCGGATACCCGGACCCCGTTCCGGCAGTTATCCCGGAGGGCCGAGTCCTGCCAGCAGGAGCGTCCCGGCGAGGTCGCCGACACCCTCGTAGGCGCCGACGGCGGTCGTCGCGAGCGCCCCGGCGGCGTTCGCGAACCGCCCGCAGCGCTCGAGCGGCCAGCCGGCGAGCAGCCCGTAGAGGAACCCGGCGGCGAACGCGTCGCCCGCGCCGGTGCCGTCGACCGCGGTCACGGCGCAGGACGGCACGTGGCCGGCGAACCCGTCGCCGGCGACGACGCAGCCGTCCGGCCCGAGTGTCACGACCGCCGTCGCAGCGCCGAGCTCGCGCAGCCGGGCGGCGGCCCGCTCGGGCTCGCGCTCGCCGGTGATCGCGCGGGCCTCGGCGAGGTCGGGGGTGACGAGGTCGCAGTGGGGCAGGCAGGGAAGCACGCGCTCCCAGCGCCCGCTCGCGTCGAAGACCGGGTCGAGCGAGGTGCGGATACCGCCGGCTCTCGCCTCTTGCAGCAGCGCCGCCGCGGGCGCGCCGTCGAGCGCGTCGAGCACGAGCGCCCCGGCGAGGTGGAGCGCGCGACCGCGGAACGGGGCGTCGCCGAGCCCCTCCCGCGCGAGCGTGGCGTTTGCGGCCGGCACGTGGAGGAACGTCCGCTCCCCCGCCGAGTCGACGAGCGCGACGGTCGCCGAGGTCGGGACCGCGGGGTCGCGCACGATGCCGCCGTCGGCGACACCGCGCGACGCAAGGAGGTCGAGCAGGAACGCGCCGAACGGGTCGACGCCGACCTTCCCGAGCGCCGCCGCCCGCAGGCCGAGGCGCGCGAGCGCGCTCGACGTGTTGAGCGCGCAGCCGCCGCCCGCGAGTGCGATCTCCTCGACGAGCCCCAGCGTGCCGTGCTCCGGCAGCGCGTCGACGGGTCGGGCGATCACGTCCGCGACGAGGATGCCCAGACAGACGACGTCGAACGGCTGCTCCGCACTCGAGGTCACCGCACCGGGAGCGTAGTGGGGACCTCGACGCCTCGCGTGCCGTCTGCGATCATGCGGCGCTCTCCCGCGGATGCGCTCACTTCTCGGTGCCTCACCCGTCCGGGCCGCCCGCCGGGCCCGCGTCGCGCTTGCCGGCCTCGGCGTGGCATTCCTCGTGCTGGACGTCCTGCTCGTCGCGGGCGTCGTCGCGCTGCCGGCGAAGGCGTCGGGCTGCGGCGGGCAGGCGCAGGCCTGGACACCGGCGACCGCAGCCTCGCCGGGGCTTCGGTCGGGGCTGCTCTGGCTCCGTGTCGGCGACGACCGGGCGCACACGCTCTTGACCGGGAACGCCGCGCGGCTGAACCATCCTGCGGTGTCCCCGGACGGCCGCCAGATCGCGTTCCTCTCGCACTCGAACGGGATCGTCGCCGACCTTGCCGTCTGCGACCTCGGCCGGCACACGACCCGCACGCTCAGCATGTCGGTGCCCGCGGGCAACTTCCCGCTCAGCTGGGACTGGAACGGGAAGACGCTCGTCTTCCTCGGCGGCGACGCGCTCGGCTGGGGCGCCGACCAGCGGCCGTTCCTCGTCGAGCCCTCGGGCCGCCGGCTGCGCCCGCTCGCAGGCGACTCGTCCTGGTACTACGACGGCGCGGTGCTCTCGCCGGACGGGTCGAAGCTGGCGCTGTTGCTCCAGTGGAAGTACCCGAACGGACGGGAGCCGGAGCAGCTCGCCGTGCTCGACCTCCGGACGCGGAAGCTCACCCGGGTGGCCGGCTCGGCGCAGGTGGCCGAGATCGACGCCGTCTCCTGGTCACCGGACGGGACACGGCTCGTCCTCTCCGCGTACCGCCAGAACGAGCACGGTGGCCTGTACGTCGTCGACGTGGCGACGAAGCGGCTGACGCCGTTGCTGCTGGACGGCGCCGGAGCCCGCGCGCCTGCCTGGTCGCCCGACGGCCGCGCGGTCGCGTTCGTCCGCGGCGGGCCCCGTTCGAGCTCGATCTGGCTGCTCGACCTGGCGACCGGCGCGACGCGGCGGCTGACGGCCGGCGGCGTGGACATCGCACCCGCGTGGACGCCGGACGGGAAGGCGCTCGTGTTCGTCCGGCGCGGTCCCGCCACCTAGCAGCTCGATCCGTGCGCCCACCGATGGCCGGACGGGCGGCACGCGCCTACGAGAAGGGCATGGCGACACCTGCTGCTTCTCCTCCACGC
This sequence comes from Gaiellaceae bacterium, assembly GCA_035266765.1. Lineage (GTDB taxonomy): Bacteria > Actinomycetota > Thermoleophilia > Gaiellales > Gaiellaceae > Palsa-739. The sequence continues at coordinate 6,267 of DATFMW010000448.1, forward strand.
TTGAGCTGCGCGCAGTGCGGGCGGCGGCTGCCGAGCGCCGAGGGTGAGGTCGCCCGCTGGCGGTACGGCTACCTCGCGGCCGCGGGCGAGCTCGACGAGACGTCGGCCGGGATCCTGCTCTGCCCCGACTGCATCGCCGACGCGATCGAGCGCGGCTACGACGTCGGCGTCGGCGACTGACCCGGCCGGTCTGTACCGGGCCGCAGCGGAAGCCAGCGCGCTCGCGGATGGCCACGCGCCCCCGCGTCGGATGCTCCCGTCGAGATGGTCCCGCTCGCCCGGCGCAACCTGCTCGCGGAAAAGGGGCGCTTCGCCATGTCGGTCTCCGGCGTCGCGTTCGCCGTCCTGCTCGTGCTGATCGTGCTCAGCCTCTACCGCGGCTGGAGCGGCGTCGGCAGCCTCTACGAGCAGATGCCGGGGCAGCTCTGGGTCTCCCAGCCCGGGACGAGCGACCCCTTCCACTCCACGTCGTTCCTGCCGCTCGCGGACGTGCGTGCGCTCGGTGCGGTGCCCGGCGTGCGCGCCGCGATTCCCGTCTACACGCGACACATCGCGTTCGGCGAGCGCGGCCACGAGCTCGATGTCTTCGCGATGGCGCTCGCCGTGCCGGCGTCGCTCGGGAGCGCGGCGTCGGCCGACGTGCCGCCGCCCGGCTCGATCGACGTCGACCGGGTGCTCGCCCGCAACGCGGGCGTCGGCGTCGGCGACCGGCTCGTCGTGCTCGGCCGCTCGTTCCTCGTCGCCCGGATCCACAGCGGTGGCAACAGCATCTTCCAGACCGCGTATTTGAACGCCGCCGACGCGCGCGCGGTGTTCGGGATCGACGGGCTCGTCAACTTCGCCCTGCTCGACCTGCGAGCCGGCGCCGACCCGGCCCGCGTGGCGTCCGCCGTCTCGGCGGCGCTCCCCGGAACGGAGATCCACACGGCCGAGGAGTTCGCAACGAGCTTCGCCGACCGGATCAACGCCGGTTTCCTCGCCGTCGTCGGCGTGCTCGTCGGGATCGGCTTCGTCGTGGGCGGCGCCGTGATCGCGCTCACGACGTACACGGCGACGGTGGAGAAGGCGCGCGAATTCGGCGTCCTCAAGGCGGTCGGCGCGCCCGGCCGGTTCCTCTACCGGGTCGTCGTCGACCAGAGCCTCATCGTCGGCTCGCTCGGCTCGCTGCTCGGGATCATCGCCGCCATCGCCGCCGCGCGGCTGATCAAGCAGCAGGTACCCGAGTTCATCACGGTCCTGCGCTGGACGGACGCGGCGGTCGTCTTCGCGGGCGCGCTCGCGACGGCCGTCCTCGCCTCGTACCTCCCCGTGCGGCGGATCGAGCGGATCGACCCCGCAGAGGTGTTCCGGCCGTGAGCGGCGGGCCGCTGCTCCGAATCGAGGGACTGACGAAGGTTTTCGGCGGTGGTCCGACGCTCGTCCGTGCCGTCGACGGCGTCGATCTCGTCACCGAGTCGGGTGAGCTCGCGCTCGTGATGGGCCCCTCCGGCTCGGGCAAGACGACGCTCCTGAGCATGATCGGCGGGATCCTCCGCCCGACGGAGGGACGGATCGTGATCGCCGGCCTCGAGATCACGGCGCTGCCGAGACGTGCGCTCCCGCGCGTCCGCCGCGAGCTCGTCGGCTTCGTCTTCCAGAGCTTCAACCTGCTCGAGTCGCTGTCGGCGCTCGAGAACGTCGAGATCGTCGTCAACCTCGCGGGCGTGACCGGCCCCGAGGCAGCCGAGCGGGCGCGCACGCTCCTCCGCGAGGCGGGCCTGGAGCAGCGGCTCGACTTCAAGGCGGGCGACCTGTCGGCGGGCGAGCGGCAGCGGGTCGCGATCGCCCGCGCGCTCGCGAACCGGCCGCGGCTCCTGCTCGCCGACGAGCCCACGGCGAACCTCGACTCGGCGCACGGGCGCGAGGCGATGGCGCTCCTCCGCGGGCTCACGAAGGCGAAGGGACACGCGGCGGTCGTCGTCTCCCACGACGAGCGCCTGCTCGAGGTCGCCGACCGCGTCTTCTGGCTCGAGGACGGCCGCCTCCGCGGGTCCCGGGACGGTCTCCCGCCCGGCACGGCGAGGGCGTCGCACTCCGTGCTGCGAGCCCGAACGGGCGGGGCGCTAGGCTAACCGCACGGAACCGACGAGGAGGGCCGATGGCCGGGTTGATGTCACGCGCGTCGCTGATCGTGAAGGCGAAGGTCTCGAAGCTGCTGAACCGGGCCGAGAACCCGACGGAGACGCTCGACTACTCGTACGAGCAGATGCTCCAGCAGCTCCAGAACGTCAAGCGCGGGGTCGCCGACGTCGTCACTGCGAAGAAGCGGCTCGAGCTGCAGACCGACAAGCTCGAGCAGAACGTCGTCAAGCTCGAGACGCAGGCGCGCCAAGCCGTCGCCGCGAACCGCGAGGATCTTGCCCGCCAGGCGCTCGAGAAGAAGGCGGCGACGCAGCAGCAGCTCCAGGGCCTCGACGCGCAGGTGAAGCAGCTCCAGGCCCAGCAGGAGCAGCTGATCTCCTCCCAGCAGACGCTCGAGACGAAGATCGAGGCGTTCCGCTCGCAGAAGGAGGTCATCAAGGCGCAGTACTCGGCCGCCGAGGCGCAGGTGCGGATCGGCGAGGCCGCGACCGGGATCGGCGAGCACATGTCCGACACGGGCATGGCGATCCAGCGGGCGAAGGACAAGACCGAGGAGCTGCAGGCGCGCGCGTCGGCGATCGACGAGCTGACCGCAGCCGGCGCGCTCGAGGACTTCACCGCCGGCGACCAGACTCAGCTCGACCGCGAGCTCGCCCAGATCTCCTCCTCGAGCCAGGTCGACTCGGAGCTCGCGAAGCTGAAGGCGGAGGTCGGCGGCGGCGACGGCCAGAAGGAGATCGGCAACGGCGACGACGATTCCAAGGTCGCGCCGGCGGGCGAGGACGCGGCGACGCAATAGCCCGCCTCGGCGACATCCTCTTCGGGCGGAAGAAGCTCGCCGAGCCGGCCGGCGATCGGCTCTTTGCGCTCGTGACCGCAGCGGTCACGCTCGACGTCGAGTCGGGCCTGAAGCCGGCGGGTGTCGGTGCCGTGATCTTCAAGCCGCTCTCGGCCGGCGGGTTCGCGCAGGTCGACGAGGACGTCGAGGAGCTCCTCCAGACCGTCGCTGCCGGGTCGGGCTCGACGCTCGACCGCAAGAAGGACTCGTTCGGGTTCGAGTGGGTGATCGTCCACGACCCCGAGCTCGAGGACCAGGTGACGGCCGTACACGCGGTCTCCTCGGAGTTCCAGGCGCGCGGCTTCGGCGGCCAGCTGCTCGCGGCCGCGTTCCGCTTCGAGGGCCGCGGCGCAGAGCCCGTCTACTGGATCTACGGCTTCAAGACGGGCACGTTCTGGCCGTTCGTGCCCTCGGGCAAGGGCCAGGAGCGCGACAACGCGCGCGAGCTGGAGCTGAAGGCGAAGCTCGAGCCCGAGCTGCCGATCGAGCCCGACCTCAGCAAGTGGCTCGCGCTCTTCGACGCTCCCATGTAGCGCGGGAACGCTGCGCGTTTCCACGCTGAGAAACGGAACTGCGCGCGCCGGAGAGCGCGGTCTCCGACGCGCTCCGTACGGATTCCTTCAGGGATGCTCTCGACGATGGGCCTGCCCCGGCGCAGGCAGTCGTGCCCTGCGGGCAGGACCGCCTGCTGGCTCACCGGGGCGTAAGCAGGCTTACGGGCCTGCTACGGAAAAAGCCCTGGAAACGGGGCTTTTTCTATTGTGGCGTGTCGTTCGGAACTCGTCGTGGTTTCGGTGAGGCAGCCCTTCGGCGGTCTCACTGGAACCGCTCGGCGCGGGCGCCCGGGTTCGTACCGGCTTCGCTCCGCCCCGCGAGCTCGAGGCTAGCAGCGGCCGTCGACCAGCTCAAGATTCGGCATCATCACCGTGATTGCACCTGTGATTGACGTGGGATACAGCCTGTGGCAAGATCTGGGCAAGGAGGTATGCCGATGGCAGTTAGCCCCGCCGCCAGACCCGACTACGCAGCCCATACCCGCGCCGTCCGCGCCAGCTTCCCCGAGGTCGTCACGGCGCTACGCGAGATCCTCGGCCCCAAGCTCTGCGCATACCTCGGCTCCGTCAAGGAGACGCGCGCGGTCAACGAATGGGCCGACGGCGCGCGCGAACCGAGCGAGGCGGTGCAGCGCCGGCTCCGGCTCGCCTTCCAGGTCGCAGGCGCGATCGCCGATGTCGACGGCCCCGAGGTGGCGCGCGCCTGGTTCCAGGGGCTCAACCCGCAGCTCGGCGACCGCTCGCCGGCGCGCCTACTCCGCGAGGGAGACCTCGACGAGGTCGGCCCGGAGGTCATCGGCGCCGAGCGCGCCTTCCTCGTCGGCGGATGAGCAACGG
>DATFMW010000449.1:0-2383 GCA_035266765.1 Gaiellaceae bacterium
GTTCGTGACCGTCTTCTAGACGCTCGCTCCCACCGATCAGCCCGGCGTCCCGGCGCGGGCGGAGGCCAAGAGCGGCTTCCTCCCGCGCCGGCGCCATGGTCCGGCGCCTACGTCTGGCTCTGGAGCACCTCGCGCTTCATCAGGTCGAGCAGGGAGTGGTAGAGCTCGGCGAGCCCCTGCTCGGAGAGCGGGCCCCGGTTCGCGCGCTGCAGGTAGCGGAGCATCCACTCCTCGCGCGCGAGGTCGACGAAGCCGATCCCGTGCTCGTCCTTGTACCGCTTCAGCCCGGCGACGAGCTTCAGCCGCTTGTTGATGAGCTCGACCAGCGCGCGGTCGAGATCGGAGATCTCGCGCCGGACGCGGACGACCGTGGGGTCTTCGGCCCCGACGCCGTTCTCGACGGCAGTCATGCTCCTACCTCCTTGTGTCCTTCGTAGACGCCGACCACGCGCAGCGCGGCGGCCTGGTCCCGTAGCTCGCGGAGCGCGACGCGTACGGATGGATCGAGCGGGTGACCGGCCACGACCGCGTCGAAGCGGTACCGCCACGGCGTCGCCGGCAGCGGCCGCGAGACGAGGCGGACGAGGTCGAGCCCGACCCGGGCGAACGGCTCGATCGCCGCGAACAGCGCCCCGGGCCGGTGGTCGGTGACGAACGTGAACGCGGTGCGGGCGTCGTGAAGCCCGCCGGCGATCCGCGTGTGCGGCGCGATCGAGACGAAGCGCGTGAACGCGATGCCGTCGCCGGCGTCGTCGACGAGGACCCGCAGCCCGTAGAGGCGCACGGCCTCCTCGCCGGCGATCGCAACGACGCCGGGGTCGTTCTCGTCGGCCGCCAGCCGCGCCGCCTCGGCCGTCGTCGACACGGAGACGACCTGCGCGTTCGGCATCCGGTGGAGCAGGCTGCGGCACTGCTCGATCGCGGTCGGGTGCGAGCGGACGAGCCGGATCTCCTCGAGCGCCACGTCGGCCGGGCCGGCGAGCTGGTGCCGGATCGGCAGGATCGTCTCGCCGACGATCGAGAGCGCCCGCTCGTAGAGCAGGTCGTGCGTCTCGGCGACCGCGCCCGCGAGCGAGCTCTCGATCGGGAGAACGCCGAACGCGACCTCGGCCGCGACGACCGCCTCGGCGACGGCGCGGAAGCCGACGACGGGCACGTGCGGTCCCGAGGGGAAGAGCGCGACCGCTGCGGCTGCCGTGTGCGTACCGGGCGGGCCCGGGTAGGCGACCGGAGGGGTCATCGCAACCGGGCCGGAACGCGTAGCCCACAGCGCAGGCACACGACGACGGCCGCGCCCTTCCGCTCGGCGCGCTCGACCCGGATCGGGTCGTCGCACGAGCACGTCTGCGCCTGGGCGGAGGCCCTGCGCAGGATCATCTGGGTCGAGGTCTGGTTCATTCGATGGGTTCGCCTCCTCGCGAACGGCACAACTCGAGAGAGTCCCGCGAGAGTGATCTGCTAGCCGGCGGCGGCGGGGGAAACGAGAGCGCCGGCTAGCGGCTAAAGGCGTACGCGTAGAAGCCGCCGAAGATCGGCGAGAACTGCGTGGCTTCCATCGCGAGCACCATCGACGTCAGGCTAGGCGGACGAGGCGGCGCCGTCAACCGCAAGTTGTGCTCTTATCGCCTGGCCCAGCTCGGCCGTGGAGGCGGTGCCGCCGAGATCGGGGGTCGGCGCGAGCTCGAGCCCGGCGTTGACCGCCCGGTAGAGCGCGTCCGCCTCCTCGGGCCGGCCGAGCGCGTGCTCGAGCAGGAGCGCGGTCGAGCGCAGCATCGCGGCCGGGTTCGCGATCCCGCGGCCGGCGATGTCGGGCGCCGAGCCGTGCACCGGCTCGAAGATGCCGGGACCGCCGTCGGCGAGGCTGGCCGACGGCGCGAGGCCGAGGCCGCCGGTGACCGCCGCGGCGAGGTCGCTGAGGATGTCGCCGAACATGTTCTCGGTCACGATCACGTCGAACTGCTCCGGCGTCGTGGCGAGCTGCATCGCGGCGTTGTCGACGAGCATGTGCTCGACGCGGACGTCCGGGAACTCGGGGGCGAGCCCATCGACGACGCGACGCCACATCCGCGACGTGTCGAGGACGTTCGCCTTGTCGACCGACGTGAGGTGGCCGCGCCGTCCCTGCGCGAGTGCGAACGCGCGGCGCGCGATCCGCTCGACCTGGCGCGGGTGGTACTCGCACGTGTCGAAGACTGTGCCGTCCTCGCGGACGCCGCGGGCGCCGAAGTAGAGCCCGCCGATGAGCTCGCGCACGATGAGCACGTCGACCGGTCCCTGCACTGCGGGACGGAGGTTCGCGTACGCGTCGAGCTCGGCGCGTAGCCTGAGCATGCCCTGCTCGGGACGGATGTCGGCGGCGTCGAACTGGGGCTCGCCGATCGGC
>DATFMW010000450.1:0-4230 GCA_035266765.1 Gaiellaceae bacterium
CATGACGAGCAGCGCCACGATCGCGAGGACGAACGGTGCCGACGAGCGGTACGCCGAGACCGTCTGGTACGGGGTCAGCACCGACTGCGCCAGCCCGATCGCGATGCCGCCGAAGAAGGTCGCCCAGAGCGAGCTCAGGCGGCCGATCAGCGCGGCCGCGAGCGAGGAGATGACGAGGAACGTCAGCGCCGCGTAGTCGAGCGAGGTGAGGAGGTCCGGCAGGACGAGCCCCGCCGCGCCGCACGCGATCCCGGAGCCGAACCACGCCACCGCCTCGACCCTGCGGACGGGGACGCCGAGCGTGGCCGTGATCTCGCGGTCGGCGGCGAGCGCCCGCATGGCGGTGCCGAGGCGGGTGGCCCGCAGGAAAAACGACACCGCCGCCGTGATGACGAGCGCGACGACGATCGAGAGGATCTGGGTCAGGTTCACCGAGGTGCCGGCGATCTGGTAGTGGTGGGCGGAGCTCGGCATCGGCAGGAGACGCGCGAACGCGCCGCCGGCCGGCGCTCGCCACGACATCAGCCCGAGCAGGGCGAGCGCGAGCGCGAGCGTCCCCATCATCTTCACGAGCGGGTCGCGCCGCGCGAAGGCGCGGCCGAAGATCATGCCGTAGGCGAGGTTCACGACCCCGCCGAAGAGCACGCAGATCGTGTAGGCGAGCCAGTGCGGCCAGCCCGTGTGGTTGACGAGGTAGTACGCGATCAGGGCACCCGCGGCTCCGATGGCGCCGAACGCGACGTTCAGCACACCGGTTGCGCGGTACAGCACGACCAGTCCGACGCCGGAGAGCGCGTACACGCCCCCGAACGCCAGGCCGATCACGATGAACGGCCTGAGGAAGAACCAGTCCACGCCGAACACGCTGAATCCGAGCAGCAGGTGGCTCATCGCAGCCGGGGCACCCTGATCGTCATCTGTCTACGTCTCTCGTTCCGTTACTTGCTCCTGCCGATGAGGTTGTACTTCTTCTCCCAGATGCGGGTCTGAGAGATCGCCGGGTCGACCGCCTCCAAGAGGGTGCACGGCTTCTTCTGGACGACCTGGCCGTTCTTGTAGTCGACGATGATGTTCATGTTGTTCGGGATGTGGTACGGCAGGCCGCCCACGTAGAACGGCTTGCAGAGCATGTCCGTCCGCTGGTTCTTCAGGGCCTCGACGGCCTTGAAGTACTTGAACGAGGTGATGGTGCCCTTGATGCTCAGCAGCGCGTTCGTCGCGAACTTCGCGTCGAGGAAGCCCATCTGCGCGAACGCCTGCGGGGCGATCTTGGGCGCGTACTTCGTCAGGACCTTGAACATCAGGGCCGAGTCCGGGCCGACGCTCGGGTCGACGTTGGAGAACTCGTTGTCGATCCAGAGGTGACCGTCGAACGCCGGCGAGAACTGGCTTGCCATGAACGTGTTCGCGATCGGGGTCGACGAGCCCCACATGACCTTGCTGACGATCCCCTGTGCCTGGGCGGCCTTCATGAACGCCGGAGCGGTGTCGGGGGTGAAGTCGATCAGGATGCCGCCGCCGTTCCCGGCGAACTGGTACATCTGGATCAGCTGGGACGTTGCGTCGGTGACCGGCAGGTGGGTCGGGAACACCTTGACCGGGATCCCCGCCTTCTGTGCCACGAGTGCAGGCCCGCCGTCCGCGTACGCCGAGATCGTGTCCGGCGAGGCGATCGCGAGCTTCTTCGCGCCGGCCTTGATCAAGGCCTGTGCCGCTCCGACGTTCGAGTAGCGCGGGCCGGCGTTCACCTCGGCGAAGGACGGCTTGCTGTAGCACTCCGCCTGCACGCCGGCGCCGATGACGACGTAGCCCTTGCTCTTGTAGTACTTCCAGTTCGTTCCGCACTCGGCGAAGCTCGTGTTGCCGACGACGCCGACGGCCTTGTCGCTCTCGATCATTTTCTTCGCGAGGGCCTTCTCCTGGTTCGGGTCGAGCGCTTCGCTGTAGAGCGTGTACTTGACCGGGCGGCCGTGGATGCCGCCGTTGTCGTTGACGCACGCGAAGTACGCGGCGGCGGTCTTGCCGACCGTCGTGAAGTCGACGCCCGGGATCAGCATGTCGAGGCCGTCGATCTTGATCGGCGCGCCCTTCGCCTTCTTGCCGTTGCCCATGCCGCAGACGCCGGCCGCCCCTTGCTTGCCCTTGCCGATCGGGGCAGCCGTCGACGCCGCACCAGCACTCGTGGCGATGATCGCCGCCCCGAGCAGGGCGGCGAGCACGCCTGTGGTGAGTGCTCTCCGAAGCTTCATGCGCTCCTCCCTTTCTCCTCCGCTTGTGGAGCTCTACGCGGATGATCCGGTCTGACCGGAGATTCCGCGACCTGACCGATGGAATGCCGAGAGCGCAATCTTTAGTGGGTCGGGCGCGCCGATGCAAGTCCAAGATCGAACGGCCGACCTGGACGTCTCGGCGTGCCGCCGGCCGGGATGAATCGGCGGCTTCGCTGGAGCGTCATCCGAAGATTCCCTGATTTGCAGGGGGAACGGGGAGCCTGCGAACGGACGGTTTCGGAGCGCCGGCGAGGGCGGCTCGCGCGACGACGACCTCGTCTCCGCGCGAGGCGCCGCCCACGATCCTCTTGCCCACCGGCGGTCGCGACCCTCTGCGTTCGCCGCCGGGCGGCACCCCTCTCAGGGGACGAAGCTCGACGTCGGCGCGATCGCGACGTCGAGGAGGAGCGGCGCGTCGCGCGACCCGAGGGTCGGCACCACCTCGTCGAGAGCCGAAACGAGCTCCTCGTGGGTCGTGATGCGGCGGGCGGCGCAGCCGAAGCTGCGGGCGATCGTCGCGAGCTCGAGCTCCTCCAGGCCGGGCCACGGGCCGGCGCCGCCGTGACGCTCGGCGAGACGGTCCATGATCGTGTAGCCGCCGTTCGAGAGGATCACGTAGAGCGGGCCGGCCTGGTAGCGGGCCGCGCTCCACAGTCCCTGGATTTGGTAGAGCGCCGAGCCGTCGCCGACGATCGCGACGACCGGCCGCTGCGGGAGCGCCATCCGCAGGCCCGCCGCCGCCGGAATCGCGAACCCGAGGCCGCCCTGTGCCGCGCTCAGGTAGCCGAGCGGCTCGCGGGCGGGCAGCCGGTGCTGGAGCTCCGGCCGGTCGACCGGCGACTCCTCGAGCACGATCGCGTCGCGCGGGAGCCGCTCCGCGAGCGCGGCGAGGACATGGCTCGCGCGGAGCTGCTCGCCGGGCGCCGGTGGCGTGGGCGCAGGTGCGCGGCGGGCCGGTTCCGGGGGTGCCGTGTCGCGCCGGGGCAGCCTGCCGGCGAGTTCGTGACAGACGCCGGCGGGCGGTGCGAGCACCGCGACCTGCACGGGGCTGCGGTAGATCTCCTCCGGGTCGTCCGAGACGAGCGCCAGGCGCGTGCCCGGCTCGGTCAGGGAGCCCGGCGCGTACCCCGCCTGACGGAACGCGGGCGCGCCGACGACGAGGACGGCGTCGTACGGCGAGAGCACGCTGCGGAGCTGCGCCCGGTCGGCGGGAAGCACCCCGGCGAACAGCCGGTGGTCCTGCGGGAAGCCGGCCCGCGCCCCGAACGCCTCCTGGAAGACGGGGGCGACGAGCCGCTCCGCGACCTCGACGAGGGCGGCCCACGTGGCCGGGTCGTCCGCACCGGCGCCGACGACGACCGCCGGCGCCGTCGCCTCGGCGAGGAATGCCGCGAGCGCGTCGACCGCCGCCGCGTCGGGTTCCGTCGCGCGCAGCACGGACCCGAGCAGGGCCGCCGGCTCTCGCGCCTCGTCCGCGGGCGCCTCCCAGTCGTCCATCGGCACGATCACGAGCGCCGGCCCCCGCACGGTCGCCGCGGCGTGGAACGCGCGCTCGAGCGCCGCCGGCACGTCCTGCGCCCGCGCGGGCTGCTCGACCCTCACCGGGTACTCGCCCGCGAGGCCGTCGAGGCGCCCGGCGAGGAACGGCTCGAACGAGAGGTGCCGCCGGTCCTGCTGGCCGACCGCGACCACGAGCGGCGCCCGGTTCACGCGCGCGGTCGCGAGCGCGCCGACCGCGTTGCCGAGCCCGGCCGTCGTGTGCAGCAGCACGAGCGCCGGCTCGCCGCGGCCGATCGCGTAGCCCGAGGCCATGCCGACGACGGAACCCTCGTGCAGACCGAGTACGAACTCGAGGTCGTCGGGCATGCCCGTGAGGAACGGAATCTCCGTCGAGCCCGGGTTCGCGAACAGCGTCGTCAGGCCGCGCCGGCGGAGGAGGTCGAACGCTGCGTCGCGGACG
>DATFMW010000451.1:0-4212 GCA_035266765.1 Gaiellaceae bacterium
AGTTCTCGCCGGGCGTCGCGTCCGCGGCCGCGTGCGCGACGACGGGAACGTCGACCTCGCCGCCGGGCGCGAGCGACACGGGCCCGGACACGTCGACCGAGGTGCCGGCCGTGGCGGACTGCGCCTGGAGCGAGACCTGCCAGGTGCCGGCGCCGCCGCCCGCATCGGTGAGCCGCACGAGGAGGCCCCGCGCCGCTGCGCCGTGCGTCACGTCGAGGTTCTCGAACGAGAGCGAGGTCGGGTCGGTGAAGACGAGCGGGTTCGCCGCGTCCGGCAGCGAGACGAGGCCGCCGCCCTCGAGCGGCACCGGTGCCTCCTGCGTGCGCGCCGTGTCGGCCCAGGCGGGTGCCGCCGTCGCGACGAGCGCCGACTTCACCTGCGCCGGCGTCCACCAGGGGTGCAGCTGAAGCAGGAGCGCGGCAGCGCCCGAGACGTGCGGCGTCGCCATCGAGGTGCCGTTGAAGACGGCGAACCCGGTCAGGTTCGTGCCCGGCAGCGTCGAGGAGAGGATCTGCGCGCCCGGCGCGGCCACGTCTGGCTTCAGGTCGTGGCCGAACGGGGTCGGACCCGACGACGAGAAATTCGTGATCACGCCGCTCCGGCCGGTGGTGAGCTCCTGGATCTCCTGGCCGACGCGGATCTGCGTGCGGCCGCCGCTTGCCGCCATGAACGTGCGCAGATGGGCGCCGTCGAGATCCGAGATCATCCCCGCCGGGAGCGCGAGCCGGAGCGGGATCTGGGTCGCGTCGCCCGCCCGGTTGTCGGCGAGGATCAGCCCGATCGCGCCCGCGGCCCGCGCCTGGAGCGCCTTCGTCACGAACGGGCAGATGCCGCGCTGCGCGAGCGCGATCGTTCCGTCGAGCGAGTGGGCGGGCAGCGTCCCGGACGCCGAGGCGAGGTTGCCGGGCGGCCCGCAGAGCAGGCGGCTGACCGGCTTGCCGTCGGTGCCGACGAGCGAGCCGACGTCGACGAGCGTCTGGTCGGAGCTCGTCCAGGCCTCCGGGGTGCTCGCGCCGGCGCCGCCCTGGAACGGGATCCCCTTCACGGCGTCGGGCGCGCCGGGGGCGACGACGTCGAGCGCGGGCGAGAAGACGTGGTTGCTCGTGACGGCGGCGACCGCGATCGCGTCGGGGGCGGTGCCGGGCGAGCCGACGGAGCCGTTGCCGAAGTCGTCGCGGTCGTTGCCCGCCGCGATCACCGGCACGACTCCGGCCGCGGCGACGTTGTGGACCGCCTCGACCAGCGCGTCATTCGCCGGGTCGGTCTGCGGGCCGCCGCCCGAGAAGTTGATCACGTCCATCCCGTCGCGGACGGCCGCCTCGAACGCCGCAACGATCTCCGGCGTGTTCGCGACGTGGCCGATCGGCGTCGGCACCGTGAAGACGCGGTAGTTGCCGAGCCACGCCTTCGGCGCGACGCCGGTCAGGCCCGTCACCTCGGGATGGTCGCCGCCTGCGGGCGCGGTGGTGCCGGCGTCGCCCGCCGCGATCCCGGCGACGTGCGTGCCGTGGAAGGACGAGTCCGGATCGACGGCGAGGCGGCCTGCCTTGCCGGCGCCGGGGCCGGGGAAGACGCGCGCGACGATCACCTTCGGCGTCGTCCACTTCGTGCCGCCCTTCGGGAAGCCGGGCGGATACGAGAAGCCCTTCGGGTCGAAGAACGGGTTCGTCTGGTCGATGCCGTCGTCGACGATCGCGATCTTCATTCCGGTGCCGTCGGCGCCGAGTTCCCGGCGGACCGTGTCCGCGCCGATGATCCCGGGCGAGGAGTCGAGCGCGAGCGTGTAGCGGAGGCTCGGGTAGACGTGCGCGACGGACGGCTGCCGCATCAGCGTGGGCAGCGTCTTCGCCGGCAGGTCGACCGTGATCGCGTCGAGGACGATGCGGAACCGCTCCTGGACGCGTGCCTGCGGGATCGCAGCGTGGAGCTGGGCGACGGCGCGCGCCTGTGTCCGCGCGAGCTGGGCGAGGTAGGCCCGCGACGCGGTGCTCGCGACGGCGAGCTTGCGTCGCGGCACGGCGTAGAGGCCGCGTCCGTAGCGGGCGGCGAGCGGCGGCAGGGCGAGCTCGGCGATCACGCGGATGCGGGCGGGGCCGTGTCCGGGCGCCGCGATCGTGCCGGTGCGGACGCGCGGCAGCGTGCGCCCGTCGGATGTGCGCTGCACCGGGACGAGCGCGGCTCCGGCGGGAACGGCGGCGGCGAGCGTCGCACAGCAGGCTAGAAGCGGGATCGCGCGGCGCAAGGGCACGATGAGGCTAGCGGCTCGCTGTAGGATCGCGCGGATGAGCGAACCATTTTCAGGCAAGCGCGCGCTCGTGCTGGGCGTCGCGAACAAGCGCTCGATCGCCTGGGCGATCGCGCAGGAGCTCGCCGCGGGCGGCGCACGGCTCGCGTTCACCTACCAGGGCGAGCGGATCGAGAAGAACGTGCGCGACCTCGCGGAGAGCGTCGACGCGGCACTCGTCACCGAGTGCGACGTCCGCTCCGACGAGGATCTCGCCCGCGTCTTCGGCGAGGTCGGCGACGCGTTCGGCGGCGAGCTCGACATCCTCGTCCACTCGGTCGCGTTTGCGGCCGCCGAGGATCTCGAGGGACGCTTCACCGACACGCCGCGCGACCGCTTCTGGATGGCGGTCGACATCAGCGCGTACTCGCTCGTCGCATGTGCCCGCGCCGCGGAGCCGCTGATGGAGGCTGCCGGCGGCGGCTCGATCGTGACGATGACCTACCTCGGCGGCGAGCGCGCGGTGCCCCACTACAACGTGATGGGCGTCGCGAAGGCGACCCTCGACTCGTGCGTGAAATACCTGGCCTGGGATCTCGGCGAGAAGAACATCCGCGTCAACGCCGTCTCGGCCGGCCCGGTGCGCACGCTCGCGGCCCGCTCGATCGCCGGCTTCACGACGATGGAGGACATCGTCGGCGAGCGCGCCCCGCTGCGCCGCCACATCTCCGCCGAGGACGTCGGCTCCGCCGCCGCGTACCTGCTCGGCGACGGCGCCAAGAACGTCACGGGTACCACGCTGTACGTGGACAGCGGGTACCACGCCATGGGTATGTAGAGGGCGGCGCTGCGTCTGCGGCGATGAGCCGCAGGACCGTTGCTCGAGCGGTGTCGGGCGGCGTTGCGGCGGCGTGGATACTTACGTTCGCAGCGTGGTTGGCCCTCGCCTCTGGCGTGGGTCACCGGAGGGAAACCGCCGCCTCCCGCCCCGGGGCACGCGCGCGGAAGCGGCGAGCCCCGCACTGCGGGGCTCGCCGCTTGTCTCGGCGGGGATGGGCCGCGACTACCCGTCGGGGAATGCGTCGGCGTTCACGGCCGTTGCCCACGAGGCCGACGCCCATGAGGCCGACGCCGAGGTGTCCGATGCCCATGAGGCCGACGCCCAGGAGGCCGATGCCCACGAAGCCGACGCCCACGAGGCCGACGCCCACGAGGCCGATGCCCAGGAGGCGCTCGCCCACGAGGCGCTCGCCCACGACGCGTCCGCCGAGGCGGCCGATGCCCAGCTCGCGCTGTCGAAGACCAGCAGGCCCGTCGTGGGGTCCGTCGTCACGAACTGGTCGAGCGCCGCGTTCGTGTTCGGCGGGTCGGCGACTCCCGCCGCTGCGGCGCCGTCGACGATCCCGACGCCGAGCGGGAACTGCGAACCGCTGTCCGCGTACGGCTGCGCCGTGACCATCAGGGCGCCCTTCACCTGATCGGGTGTCCAGTCCGGGTGGAGCGCGAGCAGGTCGGCTGCCGTGCCCGAGACGATGGGTGCCGCGAACGAGGTGCCGGACATCCACATGTAGCCCCTGCCGGCCCCGCGGTTCCGGAACTCCTGCATCAGCGTCGACCTGCCCGGCACCGGCCCGTCGATCATCCGGCCCGGAGCGCCGAGATCCGGCTTCGCGAAGCCGTCGGCCGTGTAGCCGTACGCGGACCACGGCGCTGCGAAGTCGTCCGTCGGGTCTGGGGTGCCGTTCGTGTCGGCGGCGCCGACGGTGATCGCGAACGGGTCGTTCGCAGGCGCGGTGACGACGCCGCTCGGGCCGTCGGGCGTCCCGTAGTTCCCGGCCGCGGCGACGACCGTGATGCCGGAGAGCCAGAGCTTCTCGACCGCCTGGTCGAGCGGGTCGTAGAGCACGCTCGTGCCGATGCCCGTGCTGAGCGAGAAGTTCGCGACCTTGATGTTGTAGGCGTCCTTGTTCTGGAGGATCCAGTCGGCT
>DATFMW010000452.1:0-2670 GCA_035266765.1 Gaiellaceae bacterium
CTCCCGTGCACTGGGATCTGCGTGTACCAGAGCATCCCGCCCGTGATCAGCGCGAGCCCGACCGTCAGCACCGGGCGCGGCCCGACTCGCGTCACGAGCGCCTGCGAGATCCCCGCCACCGGGATCACCGTCCCGGCCGTGGCAAGGAATGTCAGCCCGGCCTTCAGCGCCGAGTATCCGAGCACCTGCTGCACGTACAGGGTCAGCAGGAAGAAGTTCGCGAACACGACCGCGCCGAGCAGGAAGCCGGCGACGTTCGCGCCGGCGAGCGTCTTCGTCTGGAAGATCCGGAACGGGACGATGGGCGAGGCGTGTCGCGTCTCGATCGCGACGAACGCCGCGAGCAAGGCCGCCGAGGCGACGAGCAGCCCGATCGTCCGGCCGCTGCCCCAGCCCACGTCGGGCGCCTTCGAGATCGCGTAGACGAGCAGCGCGAGGCTGCCGGTCACAGTCGCGGCGCCGCCGAGGTCGAACCGCCGCACCGCCTCGATCCGGCTCTCGCGCACGACCGCGCGCGTCACCGCGAGCACCGCGGCGCCGACCGGGACGTTGACGAAGAAGATCCACTCCCAGCCGGCGTACTTCGTCAGGATGCCGCCGAAGAGGACGCCCGCCGCGGCGCCGCTGCCGCCCATCGCGCCCCAGATCCCGAGTGCCTTGTTCCGCTCGGCCCCCTCCTCGAACGTCGTCGTGATGATCGAAAGCGTCGCCGGCGAGACGATCGCGGCGCCGAGCCCCTGGACGACGCGCGCGGCGATCAAGACGCCGATCGAGCCGGCGAGCCCGCAGACGAGCGAGGCCGCAGCGAAGATCCCCATCCCGGTCATGAACATCCGCCGCCGACCGAGCAGGTCGGCCGCGCGCCCGCCGAGCAGCAGGAAGCCGCCGAACGTGATCGCGTAGCCGGTGACGATCCACTGGAGCGTCCGGTCGGAGACGCCGAGGGACGTCTTGATCGAGGGGAGCGCGACGTTGACGATCGAGACGTCGAGCACGGTCATGAACATGGCGACACAGACGACGGCGAGTGCCTGCCAGCGCCGCGGGTCAGTAGTGGACACGGATCTCCTTCCGCGGGTTTCGCGCATCAACGTGCCAGAACGCGCGGGTATTTCCTAGTGCCGGAAGTGGCGCCGGCCGGTGAAGACCATCGTCACGCCGGCCTTCTCGACCGCGGCGATCACGTCCTCGTCGCGCCTCGAGCCGCCCGGCTGGACGATCGAGGTCGCGCCCGCGTCGAGCGCGATCCGCGGCCCGTCCGGGAAGGGGAAGAACGCGTCCGAGGCGAGTGCCGCGCCGGCCACGTCGTGGCCGAACTCCGCTGCCTTCTCGACCGCGATCCGCACCGAGTCGACGCGGCTCATCTGGCCGGCGCCGATCCCGATCGTGGCGAGATCCTTCACGAGCACGATCGCGTTCGAGGAGATGTGCTTGCAGACGCGCCAGGCGAAGATGAGATCGCCCATCTGCCGTTCGTCCGCATGCCCGCAGACGACCGTCCAACCCTCGCGGTCCTCGATGTCGGAGTCCGGGTCCTGGACGAGCATGCCGCCGATCACGCGTTTGTAGTGGCGGCCGCCCGGGTCGTCGACGCGGCGCTCCCGGTCGACCAGGATGCGCGTGTTCTGCTTGCGGCGGAGCGCCTCGAGCGCCTCCTCCGAGTAGCCGGGCGCGAGCAGCACCTCGACGAACTGCTCGGCGAGCTTCTCCCCGAGCGCACCGTCGACCTCGCGGTTGCAGACGACGATGCCGCCGTACGCCGACGTCGGGTCGGACGCGAGCGCCTTGTCGTAGGCATCCTCCGGGGTGGCGCCGATCGCGACGCCGCACGGGTTCGCGTGCTTCACGATCACGCAGGCCGGCAGCGCGAACTCGCGGGCGACGAGCCGCGCACCGGAGAGGTCGTTGAGGTTGTTGAACGAGAGCTGCTTGCCGTGGATCTGCTCGACCCGCGAGAGCAGGTGCCGGCGGGCGCCGCGGTCGGCGTAGTAGGCCGCGCGCTGGTGGGGGTTCTCGCCGTAGGAGAGGTCGAGCACCTTTTCGAGCGGGACGACGAGCGTGTCCGGAAACGGCTCGCCGACGGAGAACCAGGTCGCGATCGCCGCCTCGTAGGCCGCCGTCGTCGCGAACGCCTCGGCCGCGAGCCGGCGGCGCGTGTCGAGGGACAGCACGCCGGTCTCGCGCAGCTCGTCGAGGACGAACCCGTACTGGTCGGGCCGGGAGAGCGGCGCCACGTGCGCGAAGTTCTTCGCCGCGCCGCGCAGCATCGAAGGGCCGCCGATGTCGATCATCTCGACCGCTTCCGCCTCGGTGACGCCCCGCTTCGCCGCCACCTGCTCGAACGGGTAGAGGTTGACGCAGACGAGGTCGAACGGCTCGATCCCGTGCTCGGCGAGCGTCGCGATGTCGCCCGAATCGTCTCGGCGGGCGAGGATGCCTGCGTGGATGCGCGGGTGGAGCGTCTTCACGCGGCCGCCGAGCATCTCCGGCGACTCCGTCACCGCGTCGACGTGCACGACCTCGAGCCCGAGCTCCTCGATCGCCGCCGCCGTCTTGCCGCTCGCGACGAGCTCCCAGCCGAGGTCGGCCAGGCCGCGCGCGAGCACGTCGAGGCCCGTCTTGTCGTATGTCGAGATCAGCGCTCGCACAGGTCTCCCACCACCGTTGGGA
>DATFMW010000453.1:0-2753 GCA_035266765.1 Gaiellaceae bacterium
GCCCTGGTTGACGCCCCCGACCTGGGCGTTCCACGACGGCGCGCCGAAGTCCGTTCCCTGGAACGTCCCGACCGCTCCGGCGTACGTCGTGGCCTCCGTGAAGACGACGGAGGCGCCGGCGCCTCCGAAGCACGCCTGGAACTTCCCCGCACCGGCGAAGGCTGCGGCGTCCACCTGCGTCTGCAGATGCCGCTTGTGCTCGAACCAGTTGCCGACCTCGACCACGAACATGACGAGCAGGATCAGCACCGAGAGCGATGCCGCCACGAGCACGAGCACCGCGCCGGACTCGTTGCGCGCATGCGCCAGAGCGGCGGAGCGGGCCCGCGTGCTCACGAGCAGATCCCTCCTCCACCGGTCCAGTCGGACTCGAGGCGCATCGTCGCCGCGCCCGTGATCGTGGTCGATCCGACGCCGCCGGCGGCGCCGATGAGCGGCAGCCAGTTGAACGTCGCGGTGACGGTCACCCGGACGGGATCGCCCCGGTTCGTCGTTCCGTTCGGAAAGTCGATGCAGACGCTGGCCGGGTCCGGCACGGAGGTCGTGCCGCCGTAGCGGAGCTCGTGCGTGTCCGCCTGGCACTGGACGTACTGCGCCAGGTTGCCGGCCGCGCCGCCGCCGGGACATGCGGCGGGGGCTGCGGAGACGGCTGCGAGGCGGGCGCCTTCCGATGCCATATGGGTCGTGTCGATCCAGTAGTTGAGCGCCCGGCCGAACTCCAACATGCCGACGAGCAGCAGGGCGAGGAGCGGCAGGACGAGCGCGAACTCGACCATTGCCGCCCCCCGCTCGCCGCGGAGACGGCGGAGCGCCGAGAGGACCCGCCCCGCGCCACCGTTCGGCGCGGTGCGGGTCTGCCGGTCGACGCTCCGCCTCATCGTTGCCTCCGCCCCTACTGCCAGCCGTTACGAGCCGGGGGTCAGAGCGGTCTGGATTGCGGAGAACGCGCCCGCAATGCTTCCCTCGAGCGCAGTCAGGCTTCCGATCAGGACGACCGCGACCAAGAAGATGATCAGCGCGTACTCGACCATTGCCTGCCCGTCCTCGCGGCGCAGCCGCTGAATGAGTCTTGCCATGTCGTGCACCTCCCGGTGTCTGGCGCCGGCGGGCTGCGCCGGGGCCGGTTTCACATGGCTCCACTGTCCTGCGGCGCCGTCCCGCGGGGTAGCGCCGTGCGGGCGAACCGGGGTCGGCCGCACGGGTGAATCGGCAAGGCTCTCGCTTCACCCGTTCCGGCGAGTCGGCTTCGCTCCCGCGGCCGATTCGGCGCCACCCGCGGCGCGGTAGACATCGTCTCGATGCACGTGATCGCGCTTATCGGCGAGGACGGCCGCCCCGTGTGCGAGCGGTGCGAGGTGGCCGACAGTCCGGTGGCGCGCCTGCGCGGGCTGCTCGGTCGTGACGCGCTTCCTGACGACACGGCGATGCTGCTCCGTCCCTGCTCGTCGATCCACACCTCGTTCCTGCGCTTCCCGATCGACGCGGTCTTCCTCGACCGCGACTTCCGGGTGCTCGACGTCGTCTCGAAGCTCCGCCCGTGGCGGGCGGCGTGGCGGCGCGGGGCGCACGCGGTCCTCGAGCTCCCGGCCGGTGCCGCGGCCCGTCGTGGCGTCACGAGGGGCGATCGCCTCGCCTGGGGCGCCCCCTCCGAGGCGGCGACGGCATGAGCGCCGCAGTCGGGGCGGCCGGTTTCGCGGTGCTCGTCGTGCTGGCGGCGATCGACCTCCGCCGGCGCGTGGTGCCGAACGCGATCGTGCTGCCCGCGACGGTCATCGTCCTCGCCGCGCAGTGCGCGGTGTCGCCCGACCGGGCGCTCGAGTGGCTCGCGGCGACGTTCGGAACCTTCGCGTTCCTCCTCGTCGTGCACCTCGTCTACCCGCCCGGGTTTGGCATGGGGGACGTGAAGCTCGGCGCGCTCCTCGGCGCGCTCCTCGGCGCCCGCACGCCGACGGCACTCCTCGTCGGGGCGCTCGTCCTCGCCGCCGCCGGGATCGCGCTGCTCGCGCTTCGCGGCTCGGCCGCGCGCAAGACGGCGCTGCCGTTCGCGCCCTTCCTCGCCGCCGGCGCGCTCGTGGCGCTCGTCGCCGGGTAGGACAGGTAGCTACGCGACGCTCGGCGCGCGCTCGACGAGGCCGTTCTCGTGCGCCCAGCGCGCGGCCTCGGTGCGGTTCGCGACGTCGAGCTTCGTGTAGATGCGGTGCAGGTGGCTCTTCACCGTGTGCGGGCTGAGCCACAGCTCGCGTCCGATCGCGTCGTTCGAGAGGCCGCGTGCGGCGCCTCCGAGCACGGCGCGCTCGCGCTCGGTCAGCGGCGCGGCGGATGCGTGCTCGGCTGGCTTCGGCGGGAGGAAGTAGAAGTGGCCGGCGGCCGCCTCCTGGAGCAGGGCGCCCACGTGGCGCGGGTCGACGTCGGTCGAGACGAAGCCTGCCGCGCCCGCGGCGCACGCTGTCCGCGCGCGGTGCGTGTCGGGAGCGCCCGCGAGCACGATCACCTGTGTGGCGGCATATCGGTCCTGCACCGCCGCGAGCACGTCGAAACCGTCCAGCTCGACGAGCGCGGCGGAGATGAGCAACACGTCCGGCCGGGTGCGCGCGACGAGTGGAATCACCTGCTCGTGCCTGTGGGCCTCGCCCGCGACCTCGATGCCGTCGTCGGCCAGGGCCCGCGCGAGTCCGTACAACTCGAGGCGGTCCTCGTGTGCAAGAAGCACCCGCAGAGAGGAGGTGTTGGAAGCTGAGTGCCGCTGCCCAGTC
>DATFMW010000454.1:0-6060 GCA_035266765.1 Gaiellaceae bacterium
GATGCACTACCTCGACGAGGGTGCCGGCGACCCGGTGCTGCTCCTCCACGGTGAGCCCACGTGGTCGTTCCTCTGGCGGAAGATCCTGCCCGCGGTGACCGCGGCCGGGCACCGCGCGGTCGCGCCCGACCTGCTCGGCTTCGGCCGCTCCGACAAGCCCACCGATCCCGGCTGGTACTCCTACGACCGCCACGTCGAGTCGATCGCCCGGCTCGTCTCCGAGCTCGACCTGCGGAAGCTCACGCTCGTCGTCCACGACTGGGGCGGGCCGATCGGGCTCCGCCTCGCCGTCGAGCAGCCGGAACGGGTCGAGCGGCTCGTCATCCTCGACACCGGTGTCGTCGGCGGCCAGCGGATGAGCGACAGCTGGCTGCGCTTCCGCGACGCCGTCCGCAACGTCGCCGGCGCGCTCGACATCGGGCGGCTCGTCGCCGCCGGCACCGCAGGCGGGCTCGCCGACGACGTCCGCGCCGCCTACGACGCACCGTTCCCGACGCCGGAGTCGAAGGCCGGCGCAATCGCCTTCCCCGAGCTCGTCCCGACCGAGGACGACCATCCGTCCGCCCCGGCGATGACCCGCGTCCGCGACGCGCTCCGCTCCTGGGAGAAGCCCGCGCTCGTCGTCTGGGGCGCCGAGGACACGGTGCTGCCGCCGCGCGTCGGCGAGCGCTTCCTCGAGCTGCTTCCCGGCGCGACGCGGCTCGAGCTGGTCGAGAACGCCTCGCACTTCCTCCAGGAGGACGCGCCCGCAGACGTGGCCGCGCACGTCGCCGGCTTCCTGCGGTGAGGCGCCGCGCGCGGCGCTGGGGGAAGCGGCTCGGGCTCGCCGCGCTCGCGCTCCTTGCCGCGGTCACTGCGGGCGCGGCCGCCTACGACACGGTCACGCCGGGCGGCAGGCCCGCCCGCTCGCTCTACGCCGGGCCGTACGTGACCGTCGCCGGCCGGCAGCTCGCATACCGGCGCTGGGGCACGGCCGGGCCCGCCGTCGTGCTGATCGGCGGCTTCGCCGAGGCGACCGCGGTGTGGCGCAAGGTCGGCCCGCTGCTCGGCCGCGACCACCGCGTGTACGCGCTCGACCTGCCTCCGTTCGGCTACAGCGAGCGCAAGGGCCCGTACGACCTGACGACATGGTTGCAGGAGGTCGAGGGCTTCGAGCGGGCGCTCGGGATCAGGCGGCCCGTGCTCGTCGGCCATTCGCTCGGCGCCGCGGTCGTCGTCGGCGAGGCGCTCCGGCGGCCGCAGGCGCTGCGGGGAATCGTCCTGCTCGACGGCGACGCCCTGGGGAGCAACGGCGGGCCGGGCTGGCTCGGCGACCTCGTCGTCGACCCGTACTTCACGGCCCTGTACCGGCTCGTGACCGGCTCCGACTGGCTCTTCCGCACGGTGCTGCAGCGGGCGTACGGGCCGGCCGCGCCGCCGCTCACCGCCGCCGCGATCGACCGCTGGCAGCGCCCGTTCCGGGTCGCGGGCACCGCGGCGGCGTTCAAGCAGATGCTCCCGAACGGGATCGCGGGCTGGACGCTCGCCGACCTCGCCCGCGTGCGCGGCGTCCCCGTCGTCGTCGCCTGGGGCGCGCACGACACGGTCGACTCGGTCGCCGCCGGCCGCCGCTCGGCCGCGACGCTGCACGCACCGTTCGTCCTCCTGCCCCGTGCCGGGCACCTGTCGATGCTCGCCGACCCGCAGGGAGTCGTCGCGGCCGTCGAACGGATCGCTCGCTGACGGGCCGAGCGGTGGGTCTAGAGGCTTGATGTGAATTGGTCCGCGGCGCCGGATGCCGTCCCCGGCGCGGCGCGAGGCCGTCTCGTCGGTCTCGCGCAGGCCACCAGCCTGTGCCGCAACCGCCGACCCGCCCTCGCTTGGCCTGGAACAGCCCCTGCGGGCGCCCAGTTCACATCAAGCCTCTAGAGTTCCGAGGGGCGTGGCCAGGTTGAGCGTGCAGTACGGGTTCGGCCTCGGCGCGATCGTGCTCGCCGGGGGCGCCGCGCTGATCGCGATCTCTGCGCCCTGCGTCCCGGGATGCCCGGCGGCGTGATCGACGCGGGCCCCGGCGTTTCAACCGTGCAGGTGCTCGTGGCGGACGACGACGAGGACATCCTGCTCCTCGTCTCGACGCGCCTGCGCCGGGACGGCTTCGAGATCGTCGAGGCGCGCGACGGCAACGAGGCGCTTGCGCTCCTCCGCGAGCACGTGCCCAAGGTGGCCGTGCTCGACATCGGCATGCCGGGCCTCGACGGGCTGGCGGTGCTGCGCGCGATCCGTGAGAGCGACGAGCTCGCCGGCATCCGCGTCCTCCTCCTTACGGCGAAGGCGCAGGAGCAGGACGTGCGGCGCGGCTACGCGGCGGGGGCGGACGCGTACATGAAGAAGCCGTTCAGCCCGGCGGCGCTCTCGCAGGCCGTCCGCGAGCTCGTCTAGCCCTCCGGCCGGTAGCTGTAGCCGAACCCGCGCACGGTTGCGATCGGGACGGTGTCGGGCATGTCCGGATCGAGCTTGCGACGCAGGTACCCGACGTAGAGCTTCACCTGGTCGCCGCCGACGCCGTACGTGTCGCCCCAGACGAGCTCGAGCAGCTGGTCCCGGCTCAGCACCTGGCGCGGGTGACGGACGAACGTGGCGAGCAGCCTGAACTCGAGCGGTGTCAGCTGTACGAGCCGCTCGCCCACCGTCACCGCCCGCTGTGCGTAGTCGATCGTCAGGTAGCTGTCGGCGTACGACTCGACCTCGTCCTGCGGCGTCGCGCGGGCGGCACGGCGCAGGAGGGCCTGCACACGCGCGATCAGCTCCTGCTTGCCGAACGGCTTGACGACGTAATCGTCGGCGCCGCTCTGGAGCCCGCGCACCCGCTCGAGCTCCTCGCCACGCGCCGTGAGCATCAGCACGGGCACGTCGGAGAGGTCGCGGATCCGCTCGAGCACCCCCCAGCCGTCGAGCTCGGGCATCGCGACGTCGAGCAAGACGAGGTCCGGCCGCCAGGCATGGAACTCGCGCAGTCCGGCTCGGCCGTCCGCCGCGTCGTGCACGATCGCCCCGGCTCGTTCGAGCAGCGTGCGGACGAGCCGGCGGATGTCGTCGTCGTCGTCGACCACGAGCACGCGAGATTCGTTCATACCGGATTCATGCTACGCCCATTCGCGCTTCCGATTGGCAATTCCGACGATGCTTGCGTGGCGACCATTCTGATCGAGGATCCCGATCAAGCGACTCGGTCGCTGCTCGAGCTCCACGTCCAGCGGCTTGGACATCAAGCGATCGGGCAGCAGGAGCTGTCCGAAGGCGAGGAGCCCGATCTGATGCTGCTGGAACCGACCTCGCGCACAGGCCTGCGGCTGGCCTGGCGGCTGCGCGACCGGCTTCCGCAGTTGCCGATCCTCTGCGTGAGCATCGAGGGCCCGAGCTCGGACACGTCCGGGCTCTCCGCCGTCGGTCACCTCATGAAGCCCTTCCGGCGCTCACAGCTCGAGCAGGCACTCGAGCTGGCACTCGAGCCGCCGAGGGTCGAGGCTCGGTAGGTAACAGGAAGACCGGGCCGGGCGCGCGCTCCCCCATCGCTCCCGGCCTGGTCATCCTGCCCGTGCAGGTGACTGCCGGCTCCCGTCCGGGTACAACACCGGAGTGAAGGCGCGCGTGGACAGGCGGAAGTTCGCGTCCCGGCTCGCGGCCCGGTCGCTCGCCGAGTTCAGCGCCGACCGGTGCTCGCAGTTCGCGGCGTCGATCTCCTACCACGTCCTCTTCTCGATCTTCCCGCTCGCGATCGTGCTCGCCGGTGCGAGCGCGATCGTCCTGCACGCGACCGGCTTGCGCACTGAGGCTGTCGACACGCTTGTCCGCAACGTGCCGCTCTCGCCGGACGGAGCCGACCAGCTGCGGCGGCTTCTCCTCGGCGCGACGAGCAAGTCGTCGGCGCTCGGCCTCGTCGGGGTCGTGGGCCTCGTCTACTCGGCGAGCGGAATGATGTCGGCGATCCGGGCGGGGCTGAACGAAGCGTGGGACGTGGACGAGCGGCGGCCGTTCCTGCGCGGGAAGCTCGTCGACGTCGGACTCGTGTTCGTCGTCGCGACACTCGGCCTCGCCTCGCTCGGAGTGACGATCGCGGCTCGCTTCGCCGACCGGATCGCGTCGGCGACGGGCGTGCCCGGCGTCGGCTGGATCGCGTGGGGCGTCGGTCTCGGCGCACCGCTTCTGACCGCGTTCGGCGTGCTGCTCTTCGTCTATTACGTCGTCCCGGCGGCGAAGGTGCGGGTGCGGGAGACGTGGCCGGCAGCGCTGCTGACGGCGGTGCTGCTCGTCGCGGCCGAGAACCTGTTCGCGCTGTACGTCGGCAACTTCGCGAACTACAACGCGGTCTACGGCTCGCTCGGCGCGGTGATCGCGTTCATGTTCTTCGTCTACCTCGCCGCGTCGATCTTCCTGCTCGGCGCCGAGGTGGCGAGTGAGTGGCCGCGCGTGCGAGACGCGCTCGAGCGCGGCGAGGAGGCGCCGCCGAGGGTGCCGGCGCGCACGGCGGTGCGCGGCCTGTGGACGCGGCGTCCGCAGGCGACTGCGACGGACGCAGGCGAGGTTTGGAGAGACTCCGAACGGAGAGAGCCCTACGAAGAGACTCGACGAAAGGAGGCGGCTGTGCTGGCATTGACCGAGCAGGCGGCCGAGGTGATCAAGGGGATCGTGGACGACTCGGAGGCCGGCCCGGCGGGCGGGCTGCGCATCAGCGGCACCGCCGAGCCGAGCGGGGAGGCTGCTCTCGAGTTCTCGCTCGCCCCGGAGCCGGTCGAGGGCGACGCGGTCGTCGAGGACGGCGGCGCGACGGTGTTCCTCGACGAGCTCGCGGCGGAGGTGCTCTCCGGCAAGAAGCTCGACGTCGAGGCGCACGACGACCACTACCACTTCTCCCTCGGCGACCAGGACGACGCCGCGGAGTAACGCTACGGCAGGACGCGGCGCGCCGGGTGGAGCATGACCCAGCCGAGCAGGGTCATCCCGCCCGCGGTCGCGGCCGCTGCGAAGCCGAGGTGGCTCTTCTGCAGCAGCAGGAAGATGCCCGTCACGCCCGCGAACAGCCCGGAGACGAAGACGGCCCAGAGTGTCAGGTGCTGCGCGACGGCGGACCGCATCAGGGCTGAAGCGTAGCGCGGTCGAAGACCGCGATGGGTACCGTGTTCGGCGTGATCGGGATGCGTCGAGCGGTTTTCGCACCGGCTGCCGCGTTGGCGGTGGCTGCCGCGCTCGTCGCTGCGGGCTGCGGCTCGAGCAGCCCGAAGGCGAGCTCCGTCGCGCCGCCAACGACGCCGGCCGCGCCGTCCTCGTCCGCGAAGCAGGCGGTCGCCGACGCGCTCGCGCAGACGCTGGCGGCGCATGCGGACGTCCAGGTGCAGGTGGTGCTGCGCAAGTCCGGCGCGTCGCGTCCGCTCGCCTACCAGGCGAACGGGGTCGTCGCCGCGGGCAGCGGCAGCCTGAAGATCGACCGCAGCCACATCGGCGACGAGATCGTGAACGAGGTCTTCACGCACCCGAACGGGCGGCTCGTCATCTACCTGACCTCGCCGAGCACGCTGAAGCAGATCCCGGCCGGCAAGACGTGGCTGAAGGTCGACATGACGCTCTTCGCGCTGAAGCAGTACGGGGCCGACACGTCGTTCCTCGCCGCGGCCGACCAGGATCCGTTCCAGCCGCTGGAGCTGACGCAGTCCCCGGCCGCGAAGGTGCGCGACCTCGGCATGGACTGGCTGCCCGACCGGACGCTGAACCACCGCTACGAGGCGACCGTGAGCATCCTCGCCGCCGGCCGGGCCGCGGGCGTGAAGGCGAAGGGGCTCGCCGCGATGAGGAAGGCGCTCGGCAACCCGACCCAGACGATCGATGTGTGGGTGAGCAAGGCCGGCTACGTCGCGCGCACGGTCGTGAAGGGACCGGAGAAGACCCAACTCGGGACGCTCCAGCTGCAGGAGACGACGGACTTCACGAACTTCGGCGCGAAGACGTCGGTCACGGTGCCGCCGGCCGCGAAGTCGGCCAGCTACTTCTCGCTCACGAAGAAGTAGCGAGCGAGAGCGCCCCGAGCGG
>DATFMW010000455.1:0-4772 GCA_035266765.1 Gaiellaceae bacterium
GGGCCACGTCCGGTAGCTGCTACCGGACGTGGCCCGCGGGAACGTGTCCTCCCGGCTAGCGCGTCTGCGGGAAGCCGAGGTCGACCTTCGACGTGGCCGGATCCGGCCAGCGCGAGGTGACGACCTTGCCGCGCGTGTAGAAGTCGATCCCCTCCGGCCCGTAGATGTGCCGGTCGCCGAAGAGGGACGCCTTCCAGCCGCCGAACGAGTAGTACGCGACGGGTACCGGGATCGGCACGTTGATCCCGACCATCCCGACCTGCACGTCGAACTGGAACTGGCGGGCGACGCCGCCGTCGCGCGTGAAGATCGCCGTCCCGTTCCCGTACCGATTCGCGTTCACGAGCCCGACGGCCTCCTCGTAGGTATCGACGCGCGTGACGCCGAGCACCGGCCCGAAGATCTCGTCCTCGTACGCCTTCATGCCCGGCTTCACGTCATCGAGAAGCGACGGCTTGAGGAAGAAGCCCTCCGCCGGCGCGCCCTCGCGCCCGTCGACGAGCACCGTCGCGCCCTCGCCAGGCGCGGCCTCGACGTACGACGCCACGCGGTCACGGTGTTCCCGCGTGACGAGCGGCCCCATCTCCGACGCGGGATCGAGGCCATCCCCGACCTGCACGTTCGGGATCCGCTCCTTGATCGCCTCGATCAGCGGCTCCGCGGCACCGGCGACGACCACGACCTGCGAGATCGCCATGCACCGCTCGCCGGCCGACCCGTACGCAGCCGAGACGGCAGCGTCGGCGGCCATGTCGATGTCGGCGTCGGGCAGCACGATCATGTGGTTCTTCGCGCCTCCGAGCGCCTGGCAGCGCTTCCCCTTCGCGGTCGCCGTCTCGTAGACGTAGCGCGCGATCGGGGTCGAGCCGACGAACGAGACCGCCGCGATGTCGGGATGCTCCAGCACCGAGTCGACGGCGAGCTTGTCGCCCATGACGACGTTGAAGACGCCGTCGGGGAGGCCCGCCTCCTTCAGGAGCTCCGCCGTCCACAGCGACGCGGACGGGTCCTTCTCGGACGGCTTGAGGATGAACGTGTTGCCGCATGCGAGCGCCGGCGCCCACATCCACATGGGCACCATCGCGGGGAAGTTGAACGGCGTGATCCCGGCGACGACGCCGAGCGGCTGCCGGATCGAGTAGACGTCGATCCCGGTCGAGGCCTGCTCGGTGTACTCGCTCTTCAGGAGCGTCGGGATGCCGCAGCAGTACTCGATCACCTCGAGCCCACGCGTCACCTCGCCGATCGCGTCGGAAAGCACCTTGCCGTGCTCGGCGACGAGCAGCCGCGCCACCTCCTCGCGCCGCTCGTGCACGAGCTCGCGGATCCGGAAGAAGATCTCCGCCCGCTTCGCGAGCGAGGTCGCACGCCACGCCGGGGCAGCGGCCTTCGCCGCCTGGACGGCCGCGTCGACCTCCTCGACGGTGGCGAAGTCGACGGCGCCGGTCTGCGCACCGGTCGCGGGGTTGTACACGGGGCCGCTGCGGCCGGACGTGCCCGCAACGCTGCGCCCGTCGATCCAGTGGCTGATCCGCTTGACGCCCGCCTGCGTCGAGGCGGACGGGGTTGCCAGCTCGGTCATCTCGAAAGCCTCCTCGTCTGTCGCATGGAGCGTACCGCGACTCGGCGAGCATCTAGGATCGACCCACCGGCGACAAGGAGTGTGCGAGGTGGCAACGATCGAGACGAACCCGAAGCTCGGCCAGCAGGTCCGCGAGGACGCGAAGCAGTACGTCCTCCACTCCTGGTCGGTGCAGAACGCGATCAACCCGATCCCCGTCGCGGGCGGCGAGGGGCGCTACTTCTGGGACTACGACGGAAAGCGCTACCTCGACTTCGCCTCCCAGCTCGTCAACGTCTCGATCGGCTACCAGCACCCGAAGGTCGTCGCCGCGATCAAGGAGCAGGCCGACAAGCTGTGCACGATCGGGCCGCCGATGGCGACCGAGCCGCGCTCGACCCTGGCGCGCCTGATCTCCGAGGTGACGCCGGGCGACCTCTCGATGACGTTCTTCACGAACGGCGGCGCCGAGGCGAACGAGAACGCGATCAAGCTCGCCCGCTGGTACACGGGCCGCCAGAAGATCGTCGCCCGCTACCGCAGCTACCACGGCGCGACCGCCGGCGCGATCACGCTCACCGGCGACCCGCGCCGCTGGGCCGCCGAGCCGGCGATCCCGGGCGTCGTGCGCATGTTCGACCCGTACACGTACCGCTGCTCCGCCGGGCACCCCGACCCGTGCCCCGTCTGCACGGGCGCGCCGCACCTCGAGGAGATCCTCGCCTACGAGGGCGCGCACACGGTCGCCGCCGTGATCCTCGAGACGGTGACCGGGACGAACGGGATCATCGTTCCGCCCGACGGCTACCTCCAGTCGATCCGCGAGGTCTGCGACCGGCACGGGATCCTGCTGATCGCCGACGAGGTGATGGCCGGCTTCGGCCGTACCGGCAAGTGGTTCGCCGTCGACAACTGGGACGTCGTGCCGGACATCCTCACGATGGCGAAGGGGCTCAACTCCGGCTACGTCCCGCTCGGCGCGATGTCGGTGAGCGAGCCGATCGAGGCCTGGGTGCGCGACAAGTTCTTCGCCGGCGGGCTCACCTACAGCGGCCACCCGCTCGCGTGCGCGAGCGGCGTCGCCTCGATCGAGGCGTTCCGCGAGGAGGGCATCGTCGAGCACGCGGCCGAGCTGGGGCCGGTGTTCCGCGAGAAGCTCGAGGGCCTCGCCGCGAAGCACCCGTCGATCGGCGAGGTGCGCGGGCTCGGCTGCTTCTGGGGGCTCGAGCTCGTCCGCGACCGCGAGACGCGCGAGCCGCTCGTCCCGTTCAACGGGAGCGGCGAGGCGGCTGCACCCGTGGCACGCATGTCGAAGGCGGCGCTCGAGCGGGGCCTCTACCTGATGACGCACTGGAACGTCGTCATGGTCTGCCCGCCGCTGACGATCACGCGCGAGGAGCTCGACGAGGGGATCGCGATCCTCGACGACGCGCTCTCGATCGCGGACGAGTACTACACCGGCTAACGCACCGGCGCGAAAACGTCCTCCTCGCCGCGTAGCCTGTCTCGGCGTGCCCGACGCCTCTCGAGCAAGTAACACGTTGTCACTAACTGCGACCGAGTCGTGCCTGCGCTGCGGCGCCTCGATGGAGTGGCGCCACGGCACCTGGCAGTGTCCCCGCTGCCGGTTCAAGGTCGGCTGCTGCGAGGGTGAGACGGGCGACTGCCGCGATCCGGGTTAGTGTCCCCGCATGCGTGAGCGGCTCGAGCAGCTCGAGGAGTCCGGGCTCGACCCGCGGTCGACCGAGCTCCTCGTCGTGCTGTGCTGGCTCGTCCGCGACCGGGTCACGATCGACGCCGCCGACCTGAACGCGGCGCGCCGCCGCGCGATGTTCGTCCTCGCCTCCGGCGGCGACCCGCACCGCGATCTCGGCCTCGACGCGGTCGCCGCGGAGCGGCTCGCCGGCGAGCTCGACACACCGGCGCGGCGCACGGAGCTCGCGGCCGCGCTCGAGCGGCTCGCCGCCCGGGCCGAGGATCTGCCGTCCGTCCTCTCCGCCGTTCAGGCGCTGCGCGCCGAGCCGGAGCTCGCCTGGCGCAGCTTTGCGCTCGCCCTCCTCGCGGACGAGCTCGCAGACGAGTAGCGACCCGCCCGGCCCGGCGTCTACCCTAGACCGACGTCGGGCCGCGTCCGCGCCGGCGTGTCCAGGAGTCCCGCAACCGCCGCAGAGAGCTCGTGCCGATCACACCGGGTCGTCGCCGTCGTCGCAGGATCACGCTGCCGAGAAGCCTGCCCACGGGCCGGCGCGTCGAGCCGTACTCGCACGTCGACGCGCCGTACTTCCGCAGCCCCGGCTTCTACGTCCGCACCGGCGGCCTCGCCATGGTCGTCGGCGTCGCGATCGCGCTCCTGCTGCTGCGCGCCTGGTCGATCCAGGTGCTGCACGGCCACCAGTACAACTCTGTCGCGACCGCCCAGGCCTTTCGCACCGTCGACCTGCGCGGCCCGCGCGGCGCGATCGTCGACAGCAAGGGCCGCAAGCTCGCCGGCACGACCGGTCGCATCGTCGTCGACGCCGACCCGGGCGCGCTCGGCACGCGCGACGCGCACGGCAACTGGAGCCCGACCACCGACGGCAGGGCGTCGCTGCTCCAGCTCGCCGAGCTCTCCGGCACGTCGGTGAAGACCCTCGTGACGCGGATCCAGCGCGCGGTCATCCGCTCGCCCTTCGCGCCGGCGGTCGTCCTCCCCCACCCGCGCTGGAGCCTGACGACCTACCTGCAGGAGCGCAGCACCGAGTTCGCCGGCTTCAAGGTCACCGGCCAGCCCGCCCGCAGCTACCCGCAGGGCGCGTTCGGCAGCGAGTTCCTCGGGCTGCTCGGCGAGGTGAGCCAGAAGGAGCTCGGCACGCCCCGATACCGAAACGCGAAACCGGGCGAGATCGTAGGCCAGACGGGGGTCGAGGCCGTCTACGACTCGATCCTGAACCCCGGCTTCATTCCGGCGCGACTCCGCGTCGACTCGCTCGGCCGGATCGCCGGGCCGCTCGTGATCCCGCACCACAAGCAACTGCCGACGCTGCGGTTGACGATCGACGCGCACCTCCAGCGCGCGGCCGAGAAGGCGGTCAAGGACGGGATGGCGCTGGCCGTTCAGAACGGGAAGCATCCGACCGGCGGGTCGGCGGTGGCGATCAACCCGTACACCGGCGCGATCTACGCGCTCGCGAGCGTGCCCAGCTTCAACCAGGTGGAGGCTGCGAACTCGCCC
>DATFMW010000456.1:0-2546 GCA_035266765.1 Gaiellaceae bacterium
CAGCGTCAGCCCCGCGAGCGCGACGAGCCACCGGCCCCAGGAGACCGGCTGGAATCCACCGTCGTCGAACGCAAGCCCGGCCGTCACCACGAAGGCTGCCGCCCCCACCGCCGGGCCGGCGAGGCCGTTCAGGCGCGACACGCCGCAACGGTACCCCGGGGGGTCGGCTGCCGAGCGCCGACTATCCTGGCAGCCGATGCGTCTCTTGATCGTCCGCCATGCCGAAGCAGCGCGCGGCGAGCCCGACGAGCTGCGTCCGCTGACACCGGCAGGGCGCGACCAGGCCCGCATGCTTGCGGAGCGGTTGCGCGGCGACGGGCTCGTCCCGGACGCCGTCGTCACGAGTCCGCTGCTGCGCGCCCGCGAGACCGCGGTGGCGCTCGGGCTCGGCGAGCCGATCGTCGACGACCGGCTCGCGCCGGGCGCGACGGCGGCGGCGATCCAGGACGCTGCGCGCGGGCGCGGCGAGACCGTCCTCCTCGTCGGGCACCAGCCGGATTGCGGCCGCGCGGTCGCGGCGTTCGAGGGTGGCCAGGAGCCGTCGTTCCCGCCCTGCGGCCTCGCGATCGTCGGTCTCGGCGGCGGACGCGCCGCATGAAGGCGATCGAGGTTCGCGGGCTGCGCAAGTCGTACGGCGCTCTCGAGGCGGTGCGCGGCGTCGACTTCGAGATCGAGGAGGGCGAGGTCTTCGGCCTGCTCGGCCCGAACGGCGCCGGCAAGACGACGACCGTGGAGATCCTCGAGGGCTACCGGCAGCGCGACGCGGGCGAGGTCTCCGTCCTCGGCCACGACCCGCAGCGGCCGGGCCGGGACTTCCGCGAGCGGATCGGCGTCGTCCTCCAGGCCTCGCAGCTGTGGTCGAGCCTCACCGTGCGCGAGACGCACGCGATGTTCGCCGGCTACTACCGGCAACCGCGCGACGTGGACGAGGTGATCGCACTCGTCGGGCTCGCCGAGAAGGCGCGTGCGCGCGTCAAGACGCTCTCCGGCGGCCAGAAGCGGCGCCTCGACCTCGGCCTCGCGCTCGTCGGCGACCCGGACCTCGTCTTCCTCGACGAGCCGACGACCGGCTTCGACCCGCAGGCGCGCCGCGCCGCGTGGGAGATGATCCGCTCGCTGCGGCAGCTCGGCAAGACGGTGCTCCTGACGACACACTACCTCGACGAGGCCGAGCAGCTCGCCGACCGCGTCGCCGTGCTCCGTGACGGCCAGATCGTCCGGGTCGGCACGCCGGCGGAGCTCACCACCACCGCGCTCGCGGTCGAGATCCGCTACCGCCGCGACGGCGAGGATGTGCTCGTCCGGACGGACGAGCCGACGCGCGTGCTCGCGGAGCTGACCGCCGCAGCGGTCGCGCGCGGCGAGGAGCTCGAGGGGCTCGAGGTGCGGCGGCCGACGCTCGAGGAGGTCTACCTCGCGCTGACCGACGAGCCGGCCGAAGCCCCGGTCGAGGCCGAGGTGGGCGTGTGAGCGCCGAGGCGGTCCCGATCGGCACGCGCAAGACGTCGCCCCCGCTGCGCCTGTTCGTCCACCAGCTCCGGGCGGAGCAGCTCGTCTTCTGGCGGAGCCGCGAAGCGGCGCTCTTCATCTTCCTCTTCCCGCTGTTGCTCTTCATGCTGCTCGGATCGGTGTACAGCGGCACGATCTACGGCGTCCCCGCGTCGCACGCGCTGCTGGCCGGCCTCATCGCCTACGGCTGCGCGAACACGGCGTTCGCCGGGCTCGCGATCCAGCTCGTCCTGCGGCGCGAGAACGCGATCCTCAAGCGGCTCCGCGGCACGCCGCTGCCCGCGGCGACGTACGTGGCGGCGCTGCTCGTGTCGACGCTCCTCGTCTTCGTCCTCCAGACGGTGGCGCTCTTCCTGCTCGGCCGCGTGCTCTACGGGACGCCGTTCCCGTCGGCGCTCGGCTCGATCGCGGTGGCCGTCGTGCTCGGCTCGGCGGTGTTCGCGGCGCTCGGCGTGGCGGCCGCGTCGCTGATCCGGTCGGGCGAGGGCTCGTCCGCGGTCGTGAACTTCATCCTCCTTCCGATGGCGTTCCTGACGGGATCGTTCGGGCCGACGCGGCACTTCCCCGCGTTCCTGCGCGACATCGGGGACGTGCTGCCCTTGAAGTACTTCGTCGACCTCGTCAACGCGATCTACCTGCACGGGCAGGCGTTCTGGTCGCAGCCGGAGGCGATCGCGGTGCTCGTGGCCTGGGGCGCCGGCGGGCTCGTCGTCGCGCTCTTCAAGTTCCGCTGGGAGCCGCGCGGGCAGTAGGAGGCCTGCTGGTCGGCGTCGGGCTTGCCGGCCACGACACGGCCGCCGCGGTCGAGCAGGCGTGCTTCCGGCGCGGTCTGCTCGTGCTCTCGGCCGGCGACGCGGCGATCCGGATGTCGCCGCCGCTCGTCGTCACGGACGCCCAGATCGACCGCGCGCTCGAGCTCTTCGCCGCCGCCTGCAGCGAAGCCGCCCGCCCCGCCTGAGCGAGCGCGCTCCGGACGTCCAATTCAGACCGCCGCCACGGCGCGGTGCCTGGCACCTTCCTGACGAAAGCGTCACGGG
>DATFMW010000457.1:0-8707 GCA_035266765.1 Gaiellaceae bacterium
TCGCTCAAGATCAACCAGGCGAGCGGCACCTACAGCACGGCGTCGGGCACCGTGAACGCGGCCGCGCTGGACTGGACGACGGCGCTGAACCTGAACCGGAACGCGAGCTTCGGCGAGAAGCCCGGCGACCAGCTCGTCGTCGGCGGCACGCCGTTCGACCTCTCCGGCGCGACCGTGCAGGCCTCCGGCACCGCGGCCGTCTCGCTCGGCAACGGCCTCGTCAGCGGCACCGTCTCCTTCTCGATCTCCCAGACCACCGTCAACGTCGACGTCAACGGCGACGGCTGCCTCGACTTCCAGACGACCTGCGTCAACGCGGCCCGCGGGCCTCCCGGTCCCGACCTCCAGAACGCGACCCTGACCACGATCGGCCTGCGCATCCTCTCGCCGGGCCTGACGATCGGAGCGGGCGGGGTCGGATTCACCGTCGCGAGCGGCACCCTCGCCGTCGCCGTCGTCACGCCCTCGGCGGCCGACAAGGCGGCAGGCGACACGCGGAGCTGGCTCGCCGTCGACGCGTCGATCTCCAACGGCTCCTTCACCGGGGTCAGCGGGCTCACGGTCACCGTCGACAGCCTCGCCGTCCGGATCAACAAGGCCAGCGGGCTGGACGCCGCCGGCGACACCAACCGGGCGCTCGACTGGACGAAGGCGATCGCGGGCGGCGTCTCGGTCACGACGCCGACGCCGACCGGCCCGGTCACCCAGACGATCGACTACACGTCGCAGCTCTTCGGCGCGTCCGGTGCGCTCGAGATCGACGTGTTCGGCTTCCTCTCCGGCCACGTCGCGTTCACGTTCCAGACGCAGACCGCGTCGCTCACCGCGTCCGCGCCGATCACGAGCGGCACGCTGACGACGATGTCGCTGACGCTGACCAACGGGTTCGTCGGCGTTCCCGGCGGGATCGGGTTCAGCATCGGCAGCGGCACGCTCAGCCTTGCGACGCTCACGCCGACCGCCACCACCGACACGCGCCGCTGGCTCGCTGTCACCGGCACGCTCCAGAACGCCTCCTTCGAGGGCGTCACGGGCCTCACGCTCACGGTCAACTCGCTCAGCGTCACGATCAACCAGGGCTCCGACTCCACCGGCGCGACGGTCCCGGCGCTCGACTGGCAGACGGCGTTCACGAGCCCGATCGCCGGCCTTCCGACCGCGGGCGGGCTCACCGCGAGCGGCTCCGCCACGATCGACCTCTTCGGGCTCGTCTCCGGCACGATCTCGTTCACCGTCGCGAAGACGACCGTCGACGTCGCGAGCCTCGGCCTCACCGGCGCGAACCTTCTGACGCTCACGCTGACGGGCAGCATCTTCCTCGGCGTCAACGGGTTCGGCGTCGACGTCAACAACGCGTCGCTCAAGCTCGCGATCCTCAAGCCCGCCGACCCGGCCGACAAGCGCAGCTGGCTCGCGATCGACGCCTCGGTCGGCCCGCTCTCCTTCCAGCCGCTCGCCGGGATCAGCTTCCAGCTCGCCTCGCTCGAGGTGCGGATCAGCCGCTCGCCGGTCGGGGCGCCGCTCGACTGGACGACGATTCCGAGCGCCGGGATCACCTTCCACGACGCGAACGTGACCGAGCTCTTCGCCGCCGGCGCCGTGATGTCGATCGACAACTTCATCTACGCCTCGGGCGACTTCGCCTTCACGACCGGCTCCGACATCTACGTCACGCCGAAGGGCTCCACGACCTCGGTCGACGTCTCGCTGCTGCAGATCGGCGTCTCGAACGGCAACCTCTTCGCCGGCACCGGCTCGCCGATCACCGCCGCCGGCGCGTTCGACCCGCAGGCGACGGGGGCGGTCGGCGTCGGCCTGAGCGGTGTCCAGTTCGCCGTCGCGATCATGACCGAGCGCACCACGACGAGCCCGGTCACCTATACCGCGCTCAAGGGCAGCGGCGCCGCCGCGCTCTACGGCGTCTCCGGGATCACGCTCGAGGGCACCCTCGAGGTGCAGGCGAACCTCGCCACCGACAAGGCAAACCCGTCGCGCGCGCCGCCGGCCATCGACTTCACGCAGCTCAGCGGCGGCGGGCTCGCAGTCCCGACCGGCCCGTCCTCGTCGGTGCTCCTCGACTTCTCCGGCGGCGTCGTCAAGGCGTCCGGCTCGGTGACGCTCGCGCTCGGCGGCTTCGCCTACGTGACCGGCAAGTTCGCGTTCCAGCAGGGCACCACCGGGACGCCGATCACCCTGTCGAACGGGCACACCGGCACCGCGAGCGTGACCACCGTCGGCGTGAGCGACGCCTACGCGTTCTTCGGCACCGGCGGCCCCTACTGGGACTCGAACGGCGACGGCGTCGTCTCGCCCGGCGAGACCCCGTCGGCCGGCGCGATGGGCCTCGCGATCGGCCACGTCTCGCTCGCGCTCGCGCTCGTGAAGGCCGACGCGGGCCAGTTCACGAGCGACGGCTTCACGAGCGGCTTCGCGCTCGAGGCGAGCGGCAGCGTCTCGCTCGTCGGCATCTCCGCGATCACCGCCTCGATCCAGAGCGTCAAGCTCTCGCTCAACCAGGCGACCTCGACGAGCGGCGCCGCGGTCGACTGGAAGGCGAGCTTCGGCGGCACCGGCCTCTCCGTCGACACCGGCGGCGGCAACTCGACGCTGCTCGATCAGACCGGCCCGATCTTCCAGGCGTCCGGGTCGATCACGATCGCGATCGGCGGCTTCGTCTACCTCCAGGGCAACGTCGCCTTCACGAAGGGGGCGCAGAAGACGGTCACGCTCGCCGGCGGCGGCACCGACACCGTCGACGTCCTCACCGTCGGCGCGAGCGGCGTGACGGCGTTCGTCGGCGTCAACGGCCCGCCGGCGACCTCGAGCAGCGCGATCGGCCTCTCGCTCACCGGCGTGAACTTCGCGCTCGCCCTGATGAAGTCGACCGCCGTCCCGACGCGCAGCTACTACGCGCTCGAGGCGACCGTCGCCTCGGCGACCGTCGTCGGCGTCACCGGCCTCACGGTCGCGGTGACGAACCTCGACATCCAGGTCAACGGCGCGAGCGACTCCGCGTCGACTGCCGCCGTCCCGGTCGTCGACTACGTCGCGAGCTACGGCACCTCCGGTCTCGCGGTCGACGCGGGCGGCGGCAACACGATCGCGCTCGACTTCACGAACGCGTTCCTCCGGGCCGCCGGCCAGGTGACGCTCGGCATCGGCGGCGTCTCCGTCAGCGCCGGCGTCGCGTTCGAACGGTCGACGCGGCCGGACGGGAGCGCGGTGATCGCGATCGGCGTGAACGGCGTCTCGGTCACGCTCGGCTCGAAGACGTTCGGCGACGCGGGCTCGAGCGGCCTCTTCGTGATCACGCCGCAGGGCGTCTCCGGCGAGGTGACGCTCCACAACGTCGGCTTCTCCGTCGGCGATTCGACGAACGGCGCGAGCTTCACCTCCGACCTCGGCGTCCTCTTCAACACGTCGACCCAGGCCGTGAACGAGAGCCTCACGCTCGCCGACGGCAGCGTCGCGACGCTCAGCGCGCCTGCCGGACCGTACTTCCGGGTGAGCGCGACGAACACCGCCTTCTCCTTCGCCGTCGCGGGCATCAGCTACTCGCTCACCGGCGACTTCCAGCTCGAGCAGATCACCGTCGCCGGGGTCAAGGTCATCCGCGTCGCGGTGGCGAACGTCACCTCGACCTTCACGATCGGCTCGGTCGGCACCGTCTCGCTCGCGGGCGGCCAGGGCGGTCTGATCATCTTCCCCGACGGCATCGCCGGCACGCTCAGCGGCCAGTTCAGCGTCACCGGCGGCTCGCTGCCGGTGCAGGCGGGGGCGACGGTCACGCTCGAGCTGAACACGACCGTCGGCCGCAACGTCAACGAGACGATCACGATCGACGGCCAGCCGATCCTCGTGAACGTCCTCGCGAACACGTGGAAGCTCGGCTTCACGAACCTCAGCGTCAGCTTCGGCGACTTCCTCTCGCTGTCGGGGAACTTCACGACGGGCAGCGGCGCGAACGGCTCGACGATCTACGGCGCCACGAACGTCGAGATCTTCTTCGGCGACGGCCCGTACCGGCTCGCCGACGGGTCGGTCAACCCCGACGCGATCGGGCTCGTGATCAGCGGTGGCTCGGTCGGCGCCGTCAAGTACACGAACGGCACGTACGCGATCTACGCGAGCGGTACCGCCTCGTTCGTCGGCATTCCGGGCATCAGCGTCTCGGGCACGCTGACGGTGAAGATCAACCAGACCGGCCACGCGGTCAACGACACGATCCAGCTGCCGTCCGGTGCGTCGCCGGCGAGCGTGACCATGCCGTTCACGACGGGCGCCTACGTCACCGAGGTCGACGGCACGAACATCACGATCAGCGCCGCCGGCGTCGTCACCCTCTCCGGCGACGTCAAGTTCCTGATGCAGCCGAGCGGCCGCGTCGACGTCGCGATCCCGAACGCGACGGTCGGCGTCACGATCCCCGGCGTCTCCGGCCCGGCGGTGAGCATCTCCGGTGACGCCCGCTTCTCGTTCGGCGGCGGCCTCGGCTTCCAGCTCGACCGCCTGACCGTGGACGGCTTCTCGATCCTCGGCCACGGGATCACGCTGCCGCCGCCGATCGTCCACATTCCGCCGACCGCGGCGCTCGTCTCGCCGTACGCAAACGACGTCGTCGACGTCAACACGCTGAACGCCCAGGGCTACATCGAGGTGCGCTTCACCGACCAGAGCGGCCGCGGCCTCAACGTCGGCTCGATCACGGACACGGCGAGCGAGCTGACGCTGACCGGCACCTCGGCGACCGGCGTCACCCTCGACACGCCGACCCAGGTCGACCCGACGAACGACCCGGGCCTCTTCCGCTACGCGTTCAGCGGCCAGTTCACCGCGCCGGCGAGCGGCTTCTCGACCGTCGGCTTCCAGATCATCCCGAACAGCTTCGCGGATGCGAACGGGACGACGAACACCGCCGCGAGCGGCCAGTTCTTCCTCTACACCGACCCGCCGGCGAACCCGAACGCGCCGGTCGTCCCGACCGTCCAGGTCGCGAGCCCGATGAACGGCGCGACGATCGGCTCGACGACGTTCGGGGCCCGCCCCTACATCGACCTCGCCTTCAGCCCCGGCGTCTCCGGCGGCGTCGTCTCGCTCGACCCGAGCTTCTCGGTCACGCTCTCGGGCGCGGGCGCCGCGCATCTCGCGACGACGCTCGACGCCTCGGCGTGCGCGCCGGTCGCGACCTCGAAGACGACGTACCGCTGCAACCTCTCGCCGGCCGCGGGCTACACGACGACGACGATGTTCACCGGCGGCGAGATCGACGTCGCCGTCGCCGCCGGGACGTGGCACGTGACGCCGCCGGCGGGGAGCGCGAGCACGACGCCGATTGCGGGCGCGGGCGGCAGCGGCAGGTTCACCGTCTCGACGAGCGACCCGAACGCGGGCTCGACGAGCGACCCGATCTCGCTCGGGCCGCTGACGCTGCAGGGCGCGAAGGTCGCGCTCGCCGGCACGACCTTCGACAAGAGCGGCATGCTCACGCTGACCGTCGCGATCTCCGTCGACAACGCGCAGCTCGCCTTCGGCGCGGGTGGCTTCTCCTCCGAGCTGCACGGCGTCGTCGCCAAGTTCGACATCCAGGTCGACCTGATGAAGGCGCTCCAGTCGATCAGCGACCCGTCGGGCCTGCTCGCCGCCTTCAGCGTCCCCGGCAAGTTCTCGCTCGACGTCCAGAGCCTCGCGCTCCACGTCCCCGACGCGGTCGACGTGACCGCCTCCGGGATCCACGTCTCCTATGACCCCGCCTACAAGGCGGCAGACCACGGCGGCGCGCCGCAGAAGCTCGTCGAGGTCGACGGCGCCGTCAACGTGAGCTTCCCGCTCCTCCACGTCGGCGCCGAGCTCTCCTCGGTCACGACCCCGAACGGCTGCACCGTCGGCACCACCGGCTGCACGCTGACGACGCCGGCGCTGACGATCTACGACAACGGCTTCCAGCTCGGCAACGGCGAGCTGATCTTCGCGCCGGCCGGCGGGATCAACTTCGGCTCGATCCTCCGGTTCAAGGACCTGCGGATCGGCGTCCAGAACTTCGGCATGACCTTCAACCCGGACGGCTCGATCAGCTTCCACGGCGGGCCGAACGGCTCGGCCGGCCTCACCCTCGGCTCCGGCGGCGTCCAGTTCCTGCCCGGCAAGCCGATCTCGGGCTCGATCACCGACGGGCCCGACGCGAACACCGACGCCGTGACGGCGACGTTCACGTTCGACTCGAGCGGCCACTTCCAGGCGTTCAAGTTCAACGCCGACCAGCTGACGATCAAGATGGGCGACTCGGTCCTGACGCTGAAGGCGCAGAACTTCACGATCAACACCGGCGCCGGCCCGAACGATCCGCTCGTCAGCTTCGACTCGGTCTCCGCGCAGGTGAAGATCGGCTCGCTCGTCATCGGCGGCGAGGCGCGCAACTTCCAGTTCAACGGCGACGGCTCGTTCCACACGCGGCCGGGCTTCGGCGTCTTCCTCTCCGTCGGCTCCGCGACCGGCAGCAGCTTCAAGTGGCCGAGCTGGCTCCCGATCAAGATCGACTCGATCGGGATCACGTGGCCGGACATCCAGGCCGACCCGACGAACTTCACGCTGACGCTGTCGGCGAGCGTCACCGGGATCAAGGGCATCTCCGGGCTGACGTTCAGCGGTGAGATCCAGGGGATCCAGATCGACGTCGGCAAGCTCCTGAAGGGCGAGTTCCCGATCGTCGGGATCGACTCGCTCGGCGTCGGCGTGCACGGAAACGTCTTCGGCGGCAAGCTCGACGCCGCGCTGCTCGGCGGCATCCTCAAGCTCGACTCCGCCGGCAACCTGATCCCGGACGGGAACACGACGACGCCCGTCGCGCAGCGCATCTTCTACGCGGGGGTCGAGGGCGGCTTCAGCTTCGCCGGAGAGTCCGGCTTCACGATCCGGTTCGCGCTCTCGCAGCTCGGCCCGCTCGGCGTCTTCATCAACGTGAACACGCCGACCGGGATCCTGCTCGACCCGGACACCGGCATCGCGATCAACAACTTCGCCGGCGGCGTCCAGTTCTTCCACACGCTGCCGTCGATCACCGACCCGATGCAGCTGCGCAACGCCGCGTTCTCCACGCCGACGAACGGCGTCACCGTCGACAACTGGCTCTCGACCATCAAGCAGCAGGTGGTCGCGCAAGCGCGCGCGACATCGTCCGGCCAGAGCGGCTGGGCCGCGGCATTCACCTCGCCGATGACGATCACCGGCTCGGCCGACATCTTCGACGAGTACACCTCCGAGGCGCTCTTCAACGGCCAGGTGACGCTCGAGTTCTCGACCGACGGGAAGATCCTCGTCATCGGCCAGCTGAACTTCGCGGCGAACAACATCTCGATCAGCGGCAAGCTCTACGCCGACCTCTCGAAGATCAGCCAGGGCTCGGCGACGGTGCTCTTCCTCGCCGACGTGCCAGACCAGGTGCGCGTGCTCAGCCTGTACGGGAAGCTCCAGATGGGCTTCAAGAACGCGCAGGGCCAGCAGGTCGCGTTCACCGTTCCGAACGACCCGCCGACGAGCCCCACCGCGACCCTCGCGGAGGGCGCGACCCTCGCCGCCGGCACGCTCAACGGCCGCGGCTTCGTCGACGTGAGCTACGCCGTCCCGACCGGCGACCGGCTGACCGCCTCCTCGATCACCGACCTCGCACCGGAGTTCACGATCGCGTCGACGACCGGCTCGATCCAGCTCGACTCGACGCAGGCGCCGATCCTCGTCGACGCGGCGACGAACACGTACCGCTACTGGACGATCGCGAACAACGCGGGCGGGACGATCACGCTCACGCCGATCGACAGCGCCTGGGCCTTCGTCCAGACCGCGAGCGGCAATACGGTCGCGAACCCGCTCGACGCCGCCTCCGCCTTCTCGAACGTCGACACCTCGCACCTCGCGACGCACTACCTCGACGTCGGCCTCGCCCCGACGGCGAACCAGACGGTCGACACCTCGACGCTCGGCGCCGGTGACTTCACGCTCTCGCAGGGCGGTTCGCCGATCCCGGTCGCGATCGACAGCTCGCTCACCCCGACCGCGATGCCCGGCACGAACGTCTACCGCTACTACGTCACCGGTGCGTTCCCGCTCGGGAAGATCGACGTCACGTTCCCCGCCGGCGCGTTCAGCGACAGCGCCGACCTCGCGAGCGCCGCCGGCAGCGGCTCGTTCACCGTCGTCGAGCCGACGACGACCGTCGTCGGGCCGTTCAGCGGGTCGTCGACCGACATCGCCGCGCTCAACAGCAACGACCGCTTCGGGTACATCGACGTCAGCTTCGCGGTGCCCGCCGGGGATCAGCTGAACGCCGCGTCGATCACCGACGGGGCGCCGGAGTTCACCGTGTCCGCGTCGACCGGCTCGATCTCGCTCGACGCCTCGCAGGCGCCGGTTCTCGTCGACGCCACCACGAACACGTACCGGTACTGGGTCTTCGCCAACCAGCCGGCCGGGGTGACGCTGACGCCGATCGCGCAGAGCTGGACGTTCACCGACTCGAGCGGAGCGACCGTCGACAATCCGACCACGGCCGCCGCCGCGTTCTCGAGCGTCGACGCCTCGCACGCGTGGCAGCCGCTCTACGTCGACCTCGCCTACACGCCGCCGACCGGCACGACGGTCGACTACCAGTCGCTCTACACCGCGGTCGCGAGCGGGAACGGACCGAGCATCACGCTTCCCGGCAGCAGCACGCCGG